>CAYGKX010000048.1:0-10319 GCA_964350225.1 uncultured Rhodospirillaceae bacterium
GGGATGGCGACGCTGAGGGCCAGGACGGGACAGAGCGCAATGCTTCCAACGATGCCCACGATCAGGGGTAGCACGAGCTTGAAGGTCAGGATCACGACCGCATATGCGCCGATGCCATAGAAGGCGATGTGCGAGAAGGCGATCTGCCCGGTTATGCCGAACAGGAAGTTGAAACCGACCGCCAGCGCAATGACCAGGAGAAGCTTCTGGTATAGCTCCAGCGGATAGGACGCCATCAGGTAGGCGACGCCGCTCAGCCCGACGAACAGCAGCAGCCAGAGTGTCCAGTTCTTCACAGCCGGGCCTCCTTTGCGCGCAGCAGGCCGGTCGGCCGGAGAAGGAGGAAGACAATCAGCAGGATCAGGGGCACGCCCTGCACCATGCCCGAGGGGATGGGCAGGTACCGCGCCGCGAAGGCTTCGGTAAAGCCCAGGATGAGCCCGCCGAGAAGGGCGCCCTCGACCCGGCCGATACCGCCGATCACGAGGGCGGTGAAGCCCTGGATCGCGAGGGGCAGACCCATCTGGTAGAAGGCGCCGCTGGAACCCGCGACGAGAATGCCGACGACCGCCGTCACGACACCCGCGCCGACAAAGGCCAGAAGCCCCACCATGCGCAGGTTGATGCCCATGATCGCCGCCGCGCGGCGGTTGATCGCCACGGCCTCGAACCGCTTGCCCCAGGCCGTGCGCTCGAAGAACAGCCAGACCGCGACAAAGACCACAACGGTGGTCGCAATGATGAAGAAGGATTGCGGCGCCCCGGCAAAGGGGCCGACTTCGACCCGCATGAAGCCGAACGGCGGGTCGATGGGCAGAGGATCGGGCCCGCCCGCGATGGTGCCCAGTTCCCGCGCGATGACGAAGATGCCGAGGAGGGCCAGGATCGGACTGAGCACTGGCGCGCCCCGTTCGACCAGCGGCCGTACCGCGACCCATTCGACCAGTGCGGCGAACAGCGCGATGGCGACGACGACCAGTGCCGCCCCCGCGTAGAAGGGAAGACCGAGCCAGGGCAGCAAATATTCGGTGGTCGCGGCGACCGCCCCGAAGGCGGCCAGCATCGACCATTCGCCCAGCGAGAAGTTGATCACACCCGTGGGGCGGATGATCAGAAGATAGGCGAGCGCCACGAGACCGTACAAACAGCCGGCCTGCGTGGCGCTCACTACCAGTTCACCTAGGTCACTCATATTGTCGGAGACCGCTCCGCTACGAGGATGCCGATGATCCGACTATTTCGTGCCACTGTGCACGACGGGGCCGTGGGCGTTGTTCTTGATCAGCCGGACGGTCGCGCCCTCGGGGTCGAAACCCTTCCGGCCACCGCCACGCATCTCGATCGTGGCGCCCTTCGCCCCCATCACGCCGACCCAGCCCTTGGTGTCCTGCATCGCCTTGCGAATGGCTTCCTTGTCAGTCGAACCCGCACGCTTGATGGCGTCGACGACGAACATCAGGCCATCCCAGCCGTAACCCGGCAGCGAGAACGGTTCGGAGCCGAACTTCTTCTTGTAGATGCCGATGAACTTGACCGTTTCGGGCTTCGTCGGGTCATAGGCGTCGATGAAGGCAACACCTTCCATCAGCCCCTTGGCGATCTTCAGATAGGCGGGGATGGACAGGTTGAAGGAGCCAAGGATCGGCTGCTTGAAGCCAAGCTGGTGATAGGCGCGGAAGAACTGCACCATCTGCGGGCCGACGATGCCGGCCTGGAAAATGGCGTCCGGCTTGGCCGCGCGGACCTTCTGCATCTGGGGGACGGCGGTGGTCGAACCCTGGGGCAGGACCTCCTGCACGACGACCTTGATGCCGTTCGCCTCGAGGCTCTTCTTGAAGACCGAGGCGATCAGCTTCGACAGGCCGGAGAAGTCGCCGACGATGGCGACCCGCTTGAACTTCTTGTCCTTGGCGTAGGACATGAGGGTCCTGATCTGCGTCGAACCAAGCGGGCCGAGCTGGAAGAAATAGGGGTTGTCCAGTTTCGTCGTCAGCCAGTCCGAAGAATTCGCCGGCGTCACATGCGGCGTCTTGGTGGCCAGGGTCACCGTCTGTGCCTGCTGGGTGGCGGGCGACGAGGAATTGGAGATGATCGCGACGACGCCGGCATCTGCCAGCTTGCGGGCCTTGGTCGCGGAGACATCGGGCTTTGCGCCGTCGTCTTCGATCAGGAGTTCGATCTTCTTCCCGAGGACGCCACCGTTCGCGTTGACCCATTCGGCCGCGAGGATGGTGCCCTGGGTCACCGGATCGGCATAGAACTTCGCCCGGCCGGTCTGGTCGGTAATGACGCCGATCTTGATGGTGTCCTGGGCGACAGCGGCCCCGGCGGACAGTGCCAGCACGCCTGCCGTGAGTCCGGCCAGCATCGTGCGTCGTTTGAAAGTTGCATTCAAAGTCATGTTTTCCTCCCTCCCGCCGGCGTCGTGCCGGCTTTCTTGGACAGTTTGCGAGATACATCGGGCTGCTCGTTTGCGGCTCGCAGCCCCTGTCGGGGTTCGTCCACGTAGATCGAATATGGACAAGTCCGGTTGGCCTGTCGCGCCCGATCTGGCCGTGTCGGCCCCAAATTCAGATACTGAACGCCTCCATGGTTGACGGGTGGAAGAGTTCTTCCACCGCAATACGTCGTCGAGACAGCCCCTGGCGATGATGATGCTCCAGGAAGTTCTCCAGCACGTGCCGATTGGCATCGACGCCGTAGGACCAGAAGTCGTCGCCCATCAGCTGGCGCGTCGCCTCCAGCCGCTCCTCCAGGAAAGGCAAGGTGACCTTCGTCGCCGCGGTGTCGCTGAGCGCCTCCAGCGCCGCCGCCTTGGAGCGCGAGAACGCCTTCAGGAGCGCGGCCGGCAGATAGCCGTGTTCGGCGACGATTTCCTTGCGGACACCGACGATATGCATGATCGGGAAGATCCCGGTGCGTTCGAAATAACCGGCGGCCTCGGCGGTCGGATCGGCGAAGAGCCTACGGACGTTCGGATGCCCCTTGTCGAAGCAGGACAGGGTCCGCGGGCCGATGAAGCCATCGATTTCGCCCGCTTCCAGCAATGCGTTGAGTGACGTATCCGCCGGCGCGCTCTCAAGCCGGACATCCGACGGCAACTCGAGCGGGATCTTCTCCGGCCGGCCTGGCGCTTCCATGCCGCCGCGCACCCAGACGATATCCGATGGCTTGACCCCGTAGTCGTCCTCCAGGAGTGCGCGGACCCAGACATTCGCGGTCAGTTGGTATTCGGCGAGGCCGATCCGCTTGCCCTTCAGGTCCGCCGGCGTCTCGATGCCCTTGTCGTTGCGCACATAGATCGCCGTATGCCGGAAGGCGCGCGACAGGAAGACGGGCACGCCGACATAACCGGCGATCCCCTTGTCGAGCGTTACAACGTAGCTGGCGAGAGACAGCTCGCACACGTCGAATTCGCCATGGCGAAAGGCGCGGAAAAAAATCTCCTCCGGGGACAGGGTCATGAAAACGGGATCGACACCGTCGATCTGGACGCGGCCGTCGATCAGCGGCCGGTTTCTGTCGTAATCGCCGATCGCGAAGGACAGGTTGAGTTTAGTCATCGATCGGGTTCCCCCTTCGTCCCCCGACGGGGGTTTGATTGTGCATGGTTTCCGGCCCGCCGGTGGCGGCGGACGACAGGATAGCAAGGGCGACCTCCAGCGTTGCAAGCCCCCAGGCGCCGGAGTGAAGCGGCGGCACGTTGTCGACGACGGCGGCATGCAGTTCGTCGACAACCTCCTTGCGAGGGATCGCGGGTGTCTGGCAGGAGACCAGCCGCCGGTCGTCGCCATAGACCTCGACGCCGTTGGCCCGCAGCCGTAGATCGCCGCGGTCGCCGCTTACGACAACGAATCCGAAATGTTCATGGGCGGCTGGCATCGCGGCCGCATGGGCCGCCTCGACCGATCCCGGGCCGTATTTTCGCGCGGCCTTCAACGCGATCTCGCCGTCGGGCGAGCCGGCGCCGGCCAATGCGCGTCGCGCCTTGCCATACGCCTTGGGCGACTTCCGTTGCCCCAGCTCGCCGACCCAGTCCATCAGCTCATCGCTGTCATAGCGGGCATAGCCATTATAGGTCAGCGAGGCAAAGGCCCCGGTCTCGAAGTCGAGGAGCGCCGTGTAGGCCCCTTCGGTCGGCCGCGCCGGGTCCCAATTGCCGGTGCGCGCCGTGACCTGCCGAACCAGTCCCCCGCCGAGCAGGCGCGCGACATCGATCTGGTGGACGGCCTGGTTGAAGACGACACCGCCGCCCTGCGCGGTATCGAGCTCCTCCGGCCGGCGCGGGCGGTACAGGAAATCGGTATAGTTCAAGGCCTGGATCTGCCGCACAGGACCGATGGCGCCCTCCTCGACGAGGCGATGCGCAGCCAGTACCGGCGCATCGAAGCTGTGGCTCGGCCCCACGATAAGATGCACCCCCGCGTCCGCCGCGGCGGGTACCATGCGCCGGGCATCGTCGAGTTCGATCGCGATCGGCTTGTCGACCAGGATGTGCTTCCCCGCCGCCGCCGCGAGACCGGCCTGGTCCGCATGATATTCGTGCGGGCTGGCGATATAGACGGCGTCAACCGCCGGGTCGGCGCAAAGCGCCTCGACGGTGTCGTGGGCCGTTCCGCCGAAATCCCGTTCGAACTGCCGGCGGGCCGGTTCGCTGGGGTTGTAGGCCGCCACCAACTCGACCCGGTCGTCGCGCAGGAAAGTCGGCAGCATCAGCGTAAAGGCGCGCCCCAGGCCGCAAATACCAAGCCGAACGGGACGGATGGCCGTCATCTAGAGATCGAGCTCCAGTTCGCCGTTCGCGGCGCGGGAGACGCAGATCATGATGAAATGCGGCTTCTCCTCGTCGGTCAGCACCATGTCGCGATGGTCGGCCGCACCAGACAACAGCCGGGTCTTGCAGGTCCCGCAGGTCCCCGTCTCGCAGGAACTGGGCAGCCGGTGTCCCGCGTTTCTCAGGGTATCGAGGATCGTCGCATCGGCCGGTATCTCGACCGTTTCGCCGGACCGCGCAAGCCGGACGGCGAACGCCGTGTCGTCCGGCCGCGAAACTTCGATCTCGCCGCCGAAATCCTCGAAATGGATCTGCGCCGGCGGCCAGTGGCCGGTCATGTCCCGGACATCGTCCATCAGCGCGCCCGGTCCGCAGCAGTAGATGTGTGTCTTGTCCGGTGTCTCGAAATGATCCCAGAAGTCGTAGACTTCGGCCGGGTCGCCTCCATCGTGGTGGATCGTCACCAGCCCGCCGAACTCCGGCGCCGCGAGCACATCCAGGAAGGCCGCGGACTCCGCCGAACGCGAGCAGTAGATCAGGTGAAAGTTCCGCTTGCCCTCGCGCAACAGGTGCCGCGCCATCGAGAGCATGGGCGTGATACCGATGCCACCGGCAATCAGCAGGAAGCCGGGCGCCTCGACGAGCCTGAACTCGTTCTGGGGCGCGCTGACATTCAGCATGTCGCCTTCCGCAACGTCGTCGATCAGGGCGATGGACCCCCCCCGACCCGCGCGTTCGCGCTTGATCGCCAGCTCGTACCGGTCCCGTTCGGCTGGGTCGTTGCACAGGGAATAGCGCCGGTTGGCGCCGCCGGGCGTCTCGACGGTCAGGTTCGCCCCGGCCGTGAAGGAAGGCAGCGCGCCCCCCTTCGGGTCGCGCAGGACGAACCGGCAGATATCCTCGGTCAGCATCGATTTCTCGGCGACAATCAACGCAAGCGTTGCGTCGCCACCTTCGTCCGGCGTCATGCGCTCCCTCTTCCCGGCTCTTCGACCGGTGGGTGATTTGCGTTATCTTAGATATCTAATCATTTTTCGGCAAGGCCGATTGCGAATCCGTGCACAAGGCAATGGACCTTGCAGGCCGATTCCTGTATTTTGCTTAGATATCTAAGTTTGACTTGTACACCCGATTCTCCATATCAGGATGCGGCGCCGGACGCGGACGGTGCCAGACACGGGCGGCGAACGTGGCGTACGGTACTCGCCCCGGACCCGGTCCCACCCAATATACCCCCGTCAAGGGGGCGATCGACGAACAGCAGCCCATAGAGCGGCCGAGAGGGAGGCAAACATGCTGACACCGGAAGAGAACGACCTGCTGTGCCGCGTCGAAGGCGACGCGCCGATGGGGCGCCTGATGCGCCAGCACTGGATTCCGGCGCTGCTGAGCGAGGAGGTCACCGCCGACGGCAAACCGGTGCGCGTCCGGCTTCTGGGTCAGAACATGGTCGCCTTCCGCGATACGAACGGGAAGGTCGGCATCCTCGACGAACAGTGCCCGCACCGGCGCGCCTCCCTGGTCTTCGGGCGGAACGAGGACTGCGGCCTGCGCTGCCTCTATCACGGCTGGAAATTCGACGTCGACGGCAACGTGACGGAGATGTTTTCGGAGCCGCCGGACAGCCCGATGCATGGCAAGGTCAAGCACAAGGCCTACCCCGTGCGCGAGCTTGCCGGCTTCGTCTGGGTCTATCTGGGCGACGAGGCGACAATGCCGGAGTTCGAGCGGCCGCCCTTCTCCCCGGACGACGAGACACCGGTCTCGATCCTGAAGATCGTCGTACCCTGCAACTGGGCCCAGATCACCGAGGGCCAGATCGATTCGGCCCATTCGTCTTCCCTGCATTCCAGCGACATGGTGCCGGCGCGAGTCGACACGGCGAAGGCCACCGAAGAAAACTGGCTGCGGCCGTCGACCGACAAGTCTCCGCGCCTGCAGGTGCAGCGGACGCCCTACGGCTTTCGCTATGCCGCCCTGCGCCGGCCGATCAAGAACGCGCGCACCCACGTCTATGCGCGCGTCACCGTTTATGTCGCCCCCTTCATCTCGCTGATCCCCCCGAACACGTCCTACAACGTGACGACCGTGATCGTGCCGATCGACGACGAGACATCGGCCTTCCATTTCCTCGCCTGGGGCGGCACGGATTGCCCGGACACGCAGACCTGGCGCGAGTTCAACCATGCCGTGCCGGGCGTCGACCTCGACGAGCACTATCGGACGAAGCGGACCCTCGACAACGACTTCCTTCAGGACCGGGAAATGATGGCCGAGACCTTCACGGGCATCCCCGGAATTCCCAATCAGGACATCGCCATGTGGGTCGGCATGGGCCCGATCGTGGACCGGTCGAAGGATGTACTGGGGACGAGCGACCTAGCAGTGGTCGAGTTCCGCCGCCTGATGGTCGAGGCCGCACAGAACATGGCCGACCGGGACGAAGCCCTCGGCACCGGACCCGATCGCATTCCGCAGGTGGAGATCGCCTCCGCCCAACAGATCATCCCGCTCGAACAAAACTGGCGCTCGCTCGCCGTTCAGGACGCGGAAGCGGCGGCGATCGAAGCGATCAACAACCGGATGCACGCGGCGGAATAGGGATTAGGTCCCGTCGCGACCGCCGGTCATCGAGCGGGTGGACGGGATCGTGCGGCCCGCGGCGATCTGCCGTGCCTCATCCTCGGCCAGTTGCTGGATCATGGTCAGCAGGGTCCGGCGGGTTGCGGCGATATCTTCCGCGCCGATGGTTTGCAGGGCGACCATATTGACCTCCTCCGCCAGCGGCACGAGCTGCCGCTCCAGCGCGCGCCCCGCGGCGCTGAGATAGACACGGACCTTCTTCCGGTCGCCAGCCTGTTTGCGGCGCTCGACAAGGCCCAGCGCCTCCATTCGACGCAGCGCCGTATGTGTGGTCGGCTCCATGAGGCCGGCCCGCGCCGCGAGGTCGCGCTGGGACAGTCCGTCCCCGTCCCAAAGGATGCGCAGGAAAACCCAGTGCCCCATGGACACGCCATGCGCGCCAAGGCGGAATTGCAAGGCACGGGTCAGACCGCGCGCCGCATCGCGCACGAGATGCGCCATGCGGTCGTCCGGCACGGCTTCGTGCCAGTGCCGCAGGATTGCCTGCGTCGAGGGCTCGGGCCCGGACCCGCCAGGCAGATCGGGCTGCCGGCTGCGGTTCTTCTGGGGTCCCGTAGACATGGGCTTCCGGTCGGTCAACACGTTGCCTTGCACTGTAGAACAATCCACCATCGATGGGAAACGGCGCCATGTCCCGGACGCAGGGGCTAGGGCTTCGCGCTGTTGGGATTCCCGGGCACAATGGCCCGGTATCAATGGGACGTGGTTCAATCGGCAGACCGCCGGCAGCGCGGACGCCGAAAGCGGAGGAGCGACTATGATGGATGGCGGCACCGGGTATGACGAGCTTCGGCATGCACCCGATCTGGACAGCCTGACGGGCCGGCTTGCGGATCGCGGCATGACCCCCGGATGGATCGACCGTGACGTCCCGATCCTCTGGCGGGAGCCGCGCACGGCCTTCACCCCGATGCACTGGCGCTGGGCCGAAGCCAAGGCCGGAATGGACGGGGCGGCGAAGCTGATCGGCACCGATCTCGCCGAGCGGCGCAACCTCATCCTGCGCAACCCCATTCCCGGCAATGAATTCGCCACGACCCGGACCCTCGTCTCCGCCTACCAGACCATCCTGCCGGGCGAAACCGCCCGATCCCACCGCCACGCCCCGCATGCGCTGCGCGTGATCCTGGAGAGCGAGGGCGCCTATTCGATCGTCAATGGCGAGAAACACCCGATGGAAACCGGCGACGTCGTCCTGACACCGGGCATGAGCTGGCACGGCCACGGCCATGACGGCGATGCCCAGGCCTACTGGTTCGACGGACTGGACGTCCCGCTGGTCCACCTCCTGGAGCCAATGTGCATCGAGGATCACCCGGACGGCTTCGAGACGATCGAGCGCGTGGTCACGGAATCCCCGTACCGATTTACGTGGGACATGACCCTCGCGGGCCTCGACAAGGCTGAGGCCGACCCGGACGGCCATTTCGGCCGCCGCATCCGCTATGATCACGCGGAGATGCCGACCATCGGCATCACGATGCACCGCATGGATGCCGGTTTCCGGGGCCGCGGCTACCGCTCCACCGCCAACAGCATCTATGTGGTGATGCAGGGGTCCGGCACGTCGACGGTGGACGGCACGGACATCGCCTGGTCCTTCGGCGATACCTTCGTGTCGCCCTCCTGGAAGTGGGTGAGCCACCGGGCGTCGGACGACGCGGTGCTGTTCCAGATGACAGACGAGCCCCTGATGCGGTGGTGCCGCTACTGGCGCTTCGAGGCCGGCGACTGACAGGCCCGAAAGCCCCGTCTCACGGGCGTTACAGCCGCTTCGGACGGCCTGCGAAAATGAGGGATGACAGACCCCTGGCAAGCGTATAAATGGCGCTGAGGGCCCGATATGGCCCCTGTCGGCCAGGGCGGTCGAGGTGACCGCGCCAGCCGCGTTCGGAGAGGATCCGTTCAAAATGAAAAAGCTGGGTTTGGCCGTCGCATGCGCGGCGGCGTTCCTCGTGGTGTCCGGTCCCGCCATGGCCGGTCAGGTGTATCTGTACGGGCTGTCGGCGAAGGGCAAGTCGGTGAAGGCCGGCAAATACAGCCGCTCGACCCGCGTCTTCCGCGCCGACAACGCCGCGAAGATGAAGGCCTCGACCCGCAAGCGCTATGCCGGCCGGGTGACCTATTGCGGCAAGGAATACATGGTGTCGAAGGTCCAGCAGCGCTGGATCGCCGCCCACAGCAAGGCGAAGCACCAGATCGTCGTGCGGGAGAACATCTCCAAGGGCAAATGGAAGACGCTCTGCAAGGGTGGCGCGGCCTGACACCGGGCCCCGCGAATTGCCACTGCCAAACGGGCGCCCCAGCGGCGCCCGTTTCTTTTGAAGCGACCTTCCTTTGACGCTACAGGCCTCGGAAGCTACAGGGCCGCCTCGTAGATCTTCACCGCGTCTTCGTAGGTCACCTCGCGCGGATTGTTGACCAGAAGGCGCGTCTGCTTCATCGCGTCTTCGGCCAGCATGGGTACATGGTTGTGACTGATGCCGACCTGGCCCAGCTTGTTCTGCAGTTCGACCTCGGCGATCAGCCCCTCGATCCTCTCGATCAGCGCATCGGCGACGGCGTCGTCGCTGCCACCGCCGACGTCGGGAAAGATAACCGGCGCGAGTTCCGCATACAGGGCTGCCGCCTCCGGCTTGTTGAAGCGCATCACATGAGGCATCACCAGCGAGTTGGACAGGCCATGCGGCACATGGAAGTGCCCGCCGATGGGATAGGCCAACGCATGAACGGCCGCGACCGGGGCATTTGTGAAGGCCATGCCCGCGAGCATCGCGCCGAGCAGCATGTCGGCGCGGGCCTCCCGGTCCGCCGGCTGGAAACAGGCCGTCCGGATCGCGCCGGACAGCCGGGTCAGCGCCTCGCGCGCCAGGGCGTCCGACATGGGATTTTTCTTGTGCTT
>CAYGKX010000048.1:10329-11749 GCA_964350225.1 uncultured Rhodospirillaceae bacterium
AACGCCCGTCGCCGCGGTGACGTGACGCGGCAGACCGAGGGTGAGGTCCGCGTCGAGCAAGGCGATGTCGGGGAGAAGTTGCGGCGACACAACGCCCTTCTTTTCATTGTGGCCCGTCGTCACGATCGCGATCGGTGTCACTTCCGAACCCGTCCCGGCGGTGGTCGGCACCTGGATGAGGGGCAGACGGTCGCCCTTGCAGAAGCCGATGCCATAGATATCGTCGAGCTGCTGGTCGGACTTGAGCAGGAAGGCCACCAGTTTCGCGACATCCATCGACGATCCGCCGCCGAACCCGATAACTCCGTCTGCCTCCACCTGTCGGCCGATGGCCATCGCGTCGAGGATGTTCGTGTCCGGCGGGTCGCCCTCGACACCATCGAAGATGGCGACGTCGACGCCCGCGTCGCCGATGCTCGCCAGCGCCGCGTCGAGCAGCCCCGCTCCGCGAATTCCGGTATCGGTCACGACGAGGACCCGGCTCATGCCAAGATCCTCCAGGAAGTCGGCCATTCGGGCAGTCGCCCCCGGCTCGGAAACGATCGAACGTGCAGTCTGAAATGCGAACGGATTCATGCGGCCCTCCCTGGCGCCCCTGGTGCGGCGCCGGCGCGCAGGATGGGCCGACCGGCCGCGCGGGTCAACGCGGACGGGGCGTGGACAGCGCCGCCGGCCGGAATGTGACGGTCTGGGCGGTTTACAGCTTCCGCCCGGTGGCGGTAACCTTGGCTCCAGCGTTCGCCAGAAACGCCGGGATGCGCGCTGTCTGACTGGGCAGGCGGCGGGGATGGTCCATTGCCTATTGTCGTAGAACCGTTGCGTTAAATGCCTTCAGGAGGGGTTACATGAAGCGCTTCTCGATGGCCGCTGCAGTTGCGGCCGCTTTCGTGGGTCTAGCCGCGCCAATCACGGCGCAGGCACAGAAGTCGATACTCGTCATCAACCAGTGTTACCTGCCGATTTCGATCGCGGTCCGCATGCGAAATCTGGACAACGTTTGGGTTACGCGCGGTTGGGGTAACGTACAGCCGAACCAGCAGCGTCGCTTCCGCCTGGCGACGACGAATGCCTTCATTTACTATTACGCGATGTCCAATCCGCGCCGCTTTACCTGGCACGGCCGAGGCCGCCAGGGCGCGCGGATGAACTGGATCGTCACGCGGTCCTTCACCCACTCGACCGGCCCCATGCAGGAGCCCGGTGCCCGCCGGGTCTGGTTCCGGCCCTATCGTCTGCGCACCGACACGAATTCCCACCAGATCCGCCTGACCTGCAACTAGCAGCCGGCGCCTTCGATCTTGGAAAACGGCCGGACCCGCGGGACCGGCCGTTCTCGTTTCCGGAGCTTTTGCCGACGCTACTCGGCGGCTACCGGCGCTCGTTCCTCGGCGCGGATCATTTTCTCAAGCGCCCTCCGGGC
>CAYGKX010000048.1:11759-15370 GCA_964350225.1 uncultured Rhodospirillaceae bacterium
GACGCTACTCTGCGGCGACCGGTTCCGGGGACTTCGTCTCGGCCCGGATCATGCGTTCCAATGTCCGGCGTGCCGGGAGGCGAGCGGAATCGTGCTTGATGTCGACCAGCGGCTTGTCGGGGTCCGCCGTCAGGCAGGCCTGCTGTTCCTCGAGAAACTCCTGATCCTCCAGGAAGGTCGTCGCGATCTCGTCGAAGAGGACCTTCGTCGCCTCCGGGTCCTCCGGCTTGTAGCCGTTCGCCGGCGTCCAGAAATAGAAGCAGCTTTCCTCCGTCTCCGGCGTCGCACCATGGTAGATGCGCAGGGAGAAGCCGCCCTTCTGCTCGCGGTTCTCCTCGGCCCCGCGTCCCGTCTCCAGCGCCCCCGTCCACTGGAAGACGCTGGTCGGGGCGAAGTATTCGAATTCCTGCCAGCGGTCGACCTTCACACCGTCCGCGAAGCCGGCGCCCTTGACGTAGGTGGGCGGCGGCGTGATGCCCAACATCCATCGGATATAATGCACGCCCTTCGGTGTGCGATTGACGTCCATCCGGGCGTTGACCTGGTCCATGCGCCCGCCGCCACCGATGGTGTTGCGGTGAATGAAGGGTATGTGTGTCAGGTCCATCAGGTTGTCGATCAAGAGCATGTAGTTGCACTTGATATGATACATCCCGTGATGGTGCGGCCAGTTCTCGTGGTCGTCGTTCCACGGATAATCGATTAGCTCGCTCTCGTCGGCGAGCGCCGGGTCGCCCATCCAGATCCAGACGAATTCCTGCCGTTCGACGATGGGATAGCTGCGCACCCGTGCCTGCGGCGGGATCGTGTCCTGGCCCGGAATGACGACGCACTTTCCGCTGCCGTCGAAGACCAGGCCGTGATAGCCGCACTGAATGCCTTCCGGCACGACCTCGCCAAGGCGCAGGGGCGTGGCCCGATGGCAGCACCGGTCCTCCAGGGCACAGACCCGGCCGGCGCCGTCGCGAAACAGCACGACCTGCTCGTTCAACAGGGTTCGCGGCAGGGGCTTGGCCCCGACCTCGTGCGACCAGGCCGCCTGGTACCAGGCGTTGAGCGGCCACGGTTTATCGGTATTGAGCAGCATCGGACATCCTCCCTTTGGCGCGTCTCTTTCGGTCGCCTCATCGGCGACGCGCGCATGATACATAATCTAGCATCTATTAGAATACCTATAAAATTATAGAAACTTTGAGAAAACGAACCGGCCCGAAAACGACTGCGGCGGCGCCCCCTTTCGGCAACGCCGCCGCTTCGGTCCGACCGTGTTGTCCGGATCAGCGTGCTTTTGCGTTGGCCGCGGCGAGTTCGTCCGGCGTCAGACGCCGCCCGCCATAGGAAATCGCAACAGCATCGCCGCGTTTCGTCGACGGGTAGAGACAGGTGATCAGTCGGATGGCCGACCCCTGCCGGTAGCTGATGACGACGGCCTGGAGCCGACGGCCCGCTTCGATCCGCGGCTGCGTATCGGTGTCCTGGACCGAGTAGTCCTCCTTGGTCAGCGACTTGAGAACATTGTGGCAGTGATTCTCGGCGCCGCTGCGGAAGGTCGCGCGGGTGGTGTTGCAGGCCGTGACGGCCGCCGTGACGCCGACGAGTGCCACGGCCATAAGGGCTGACTTTACCATGAGCCTTTCCTGGTCCTCACTTGATCGGGGAGAAGGAAGCCGGGATGCAAATCTTGTTCTCCATCTGCACCATCAGCGGCACGGCCGCCTTGAGATATGTCGGCCAATCCGGATGAGCGGCGAGTTCCGCCCGGCGCCGGTCCCGGTCCGCCATGCTCTCATAGCCCCAGATGTGGATGTACTGATTGAGCGGCCCGATCTCCGTCGTCATGGCAGTGATGAGATTTCCGAGGATCGGGATCTGGATCGGCGCACCCAGCTCTTCGTAGATCTTGAGATATTCCGGCACCTTGCCGGGGATCAACGTATAGGTACGCTGCTCGATGATCATGCGTTTCCCCTTCCGACGCGTTTGCTTGCGAGGGCAAGGGAATAGCATGGGCCGCGGAGCGGGTGCTAGTGTCGCCGCCGGTCCATTGGAGAGACGACATGAATGAAGCCCTCAAGCCGGGCAGCCGGGCGCCCGCCGCCGCGGGTGGCGACGACGAGGTCAGCCTGCGCAGCTGGATCGCCACCCTGGAAGCCGCTGGCGAGCTGAAGCGTATCGACGCGAAGGTCGACTGGGACGAGGAGATCGGTGCGATTACCCGCGTCAATCTGGGCCTGGGCGGGCCTGCCCTGATCTTCGAGCGAATCAAGGGATACCGAAAGGGCCGCTGCACGAAATTCATGACCTGCGGCGTGGGCAATCCGCGTCAGGTCCGCCTGCTGCTGGATCTGCCGGCGGAGGCGACCGACCGCGAGGTCGTGCGCCACCTGAAGGACACCTATCGCAAGCCGATCGAACCCGTGACGGTGACTGGCGGCACCTGCAAAGAAGTCGTCATCAAGGGCGACGACATCGACCTGTGGGAATTTCCCGCCGCCAAGTGGCACAAGGCCGACGGCGGCCGCTACATCGACACCTTCTGCGGCGTCGTCACCCACGACCCCTATACGAACCGCGCCAATGTCGGGCTCTATCGCGGCCAGGTGCTGGACAAGAACAAGATCGGCAAACTCCTGATCCCGACACAGGGCTGGGGTGCGCATTTCGGCAAGTATCGCGACAAGAAGGGCAAGATGCCCGTGGCCGTGGCCCATGGCTGGCACGACGTCATGCCCTTCTGCGCCGGAAGCCCCTTCCCCAAGCATGTCTGCGAGTGGGATATGATGGGCGCGATCCTGGGCCGCCCGGTGGAACTGGTCGACTGCGAGACCGTCCCGCTGCAGGTCCCCGCCGCCTCCGAGATTGTCATCGAGGGCTGGATCGACCCGAACCCCGAGACCTTCGAGATGGAGGGCCCCTTCGCCGACTATCCGGGTTACCTCGGCGGGCGCGCGTCGCCCAAGCCGGTGATCGAGGTCACCGCCATCACCCATCGCAAGGACCCGATCCTGCGCGGCGCGATCGAGGGTGCGCGGCCGGGCTTCCCGTCGGAGGATTCGCCGCTCTGCGCCTACTCCTGGTCGGCCATCGCCTGGAACATGCTGGAGGATGCGGGCGTCTCCGGCGTCACCGACGTCTGGATGCCGCCGGTCAACACCGGCACCAACATCGTCGTCCAGATCCAGAAGCAGTATCGCGGCCATGCGCAGCAGATCGGCAACGCCCTCTGGGGCACCAGCGCCGGGCAGTGGTTCTTCAAGCAGGTCATGGTCGTGGAGGAGGATATCGACATCCGCGACCGGGAGGCGCTGGACTGGGCCATGGCTTTCCGGGTCAATGCCGGGCGCGGTGACGTCTGGCTGGTCGGCCCGACCTTCGGCTCCGTCCTCGACCCGTCGACCTTCCCCGAAGACCGGGACCCGGTCAAATACGGCACGGGCAAGTGGACCCGCGTGCTGATCGACGCGACGCGCAGCTGGGAGATGGAGCCCAATCCGGCCTACGGCGGCCGCCGCTATCCGCCCATCAACCGGATCGACCCGAAGCTCGAGGAAAAGGTCAAGGAGCGTTGGGAGGATTACGGGATCGGGATCGACTATCTCGACGAGGAGGCC
>CAYGKX010000049.1:0-15341 GCA_964350225.1 uncultured Rhodospirillaceae bacterium
TGCCCGGCGAACCGACCACCGGGACGGCGATCGGGACGGCGAGGGTCATCTATGGCGACCCCACGGCGGAGCATGGGGGGCTACCGTCTTTTGGCTGGTCGCAGGAGTTCGCGGCACGCGCAGGGAAGTTCCTGCCGCTCGACCGGACAGTGGAGATTTCTCGGTTCACCGTCCGCCCGCCCAGTGACGGTCTGGTCGACGGCAGGCGGGTTGCCCCTGTCGGAAGCGCCTTTCCAGCCTTGGGCCTGATACGCGGCACGCTGCGCGCCACGGCCTATGACGGCACGACGACGGTGTGCCTGACGGTGACGCCGTCGCTGCGCCGCCTTCTCCAGCGCGTGGGCTTGCGCTTTCACGACGTCGGCGTCCGGGTCGTCCACCGCGGCACACGCGTGCCCATGTTCCGCGACATCTCCGCCATGCTGGCGGATGTCCACAGGGTGAGCCCGGGCATCTGGCGCTACCTCGCGGACGACGGGGAGACCTGGCCGCTGGACCCCGCGGCGATCGATCGCGAAGACGCCATTTCCCCGATCTGACATGCCGGAGGGAACGCTCATGCCAGAGGGAACGATCAGGGACGGATCCCCGCATCCCGCCGCTGCCGGGGCCGGAGCCCAGTTCGACTATGCCGCCGCCTTTGCGCGCACGCTGGGCTGGATCACGGTGGCGGAACAGGGGCGCATCCGGGGGGCGCGGGTCGCCATCGCCGGATTGGGCGGGGTCGGGGGCGCCCACGCCGTCACCCTGGCCCGTCTGGGCATCGGCGCCTTCCGCCTGGCCGATTTCGACCGTTTCGAGCTGGCCAACCTCAACCGGCAGACCGGGTCCGGGGTCTCGACCCTGGGCCGGGCCAAGGCGGATGTCATCGCCGAACAGGTCGCCGACATCAACCCGACCGCCGAGATCGACCTGTGGCGGGAAGGCGTCGCCCCGGATGCGGCCGACAGGTTCCTCGACGACGTCGATGTCTTCATCGACGGCATCGATTTCTTCGAACTCGGTGTGCGCCGTGCGCTGTTCGCCCGCGCGGCGGCGCGCGGCATCCCCGCCCTGACCGCCGCGCCCCTGGGCACAGGGGTCGCCTGGCTAATCTTCCTGCCGGGCTGCATGAGCTTCGACGATTATTTTGGCTTCACGGAGGACGGCGGCGACGAGAACTACCTGCGCTTCCTCGTCGGCCTCGCACCCCGGCACCTACACACAGGAGGCCTGGTCGACCGCTCGCGGGTCGATTTCCGGGAACGGCGGGGCCCGTCGACCCCGATGGCCTGCATGATGTGCGCCGGAGTCGCCGCGACGGAGACCATGAAGTTACTGACCGGCCGGGGCCGGGTCCGGCCGGCACCATGGTTTCATCAGTTCGACCCCTTCGCAGGCCACTCTGTCACCGGCCGGTCGCGGTTCGGACCGGGCAATCCGATGCGACGGCTGAAGATGGCCATCGCCCGGCGCATGATCGCCCGACCGGCGCCGCCGGGACCGGTTCAGGCTTCCGGCGACCGCCCGCTCGCGGAACGGGTCATCGACCTGGCACGCTGGGCACCGAGCGGAGACAACGAGCAGCCCTGGCGGTTCGACATCTCCTCGGCCACCCGTTTCGCCGCGCGGTTCGATCCCCCCGACCCCTCCAACCCGTATGAGTATGGCGGCGGCCGCCCGGTATGGCTGTCGGACGGCGCCCTGATCGAGGCGCTCGACCTCGCCGCCAACCGGCTGGGGGCCCGCCTGGACTTGCGTACATCGCGGGTCGTGGCGGAAGGCATCGACGTCGATTGCGTCCTGACACCGGGTGCCGCCAGGCACATCGATCCGCTGGCCGGCTTCCTCGAGACGCGATCGGTCGACAGGACCGCCTATCGCTCCCTGCCGATGCGTCCCGGTCATACAGCGCGGCTCGAAGCGGCACTGCCGGAAGGCCTGACGCTTGAGCTATTCGACACGGCGGCGCAGAAGCGCCGCTGCGCGCGGATCAACAGCGATGCCACGGTGCTCAGGATGCGCCTCGGCGCGACCTACCCGGTTCATGCCCGGACGTTCCGCTTCGACACGGACCGCCCGGAAGTCGGCCTGCCGATTCGCTCCGTCCCCCTGGACCCGATGACGCGCGCCTCCCTGAAATGGGCCCTGCAGACCCCCGGCAGGTCCGGCTTCATGAACCGCCATCTCCCCGGTACCCGCCTCGCAACCCTGCAGAGCGATGTCCGGCCCGGCCTCGCCTGCGCCGCACATTTCGTGCTGCGCGCGGAGCGGCCGCTCGGCGACGACCCGTTGGCCTGGGTGAAGGCGGGTCGGGCGATGATGCGTTTCTGGCTGACCGCTGAAAGCCTCGGTCTCGTGCTGCAGCCGGCATTTGCGCCGCTCTCGATCGAGCATCATCTGCGATGCGGCACCCTCGACTTCTCGCCGTCGGATCGTCGTCGTGCGGAAAGGCTGGCGGCCCGTCTGACAAACACGATCGGAGAGGCGGAATCTGTCGTCTTCTTCGGACGGATCGGCTATCCGCGCCCGCGTATCGATGCTCCCCGATCGCTGCGCCGCCCGCTGGACGAGTTGCTCGGACGACCGGAAGCGGTCTGAACCCCTGCAGCCCCCCGGCGCCGCCATGGGCGGCCGCGGCTGCGAGGATCGGGTAGTATGCGGTCGCGATCCGGCGTCGCGGATCGGCGGTCGTGCAGTCACGGTCAGGATCGCCGGGCTGCAGCCCGCGGCCGCACCTTCATCGGGATAGCCGGCAATGCCAGGCAGCGAACCCGGCCACATCTGGTTCTCTTTGCAAGTCCATCACACCACCCGCCGGACCACACTCTTGTCATCGGCCGCTCCTCTCTGCCAAAAGACCCAAGGCGGTTCGGTCGGTGAGATTGCGTTTCGATGACACCGGCGCCGGGAACGCGTATTCTGCGCCCAGGGCTGCAATCCGGGCGCCCGACAGGGAAATCGATAGGATGCAATCGTTGGCGGATACCGCGAGCCGCGAAGGGCTCAGCCTGCTCGACTCGATCAATGCAAAAGACGGCGAGGCTCAGCCGGTCCGCACCCTGATGCGCGGCGGTCGCGTGCTTGCGGCGACCCTCGTCGCTCTTGGCTTCACCCTGGCGGAGCGCGGTTCGGTCGAGGAACTCACCCGGCGGCTCATCTATGTCGAGGATTTCGAGGGCAACCTGTCCGTGATCTGGTACGGCGAACCGGAGCAGGAATGGATGGCCGCCTTCGCCAAGGCCTGGGGCAGTCACATCATTGGCGAGGATGAGGATCGCGTGTCCCACGCCGCCCTCGCCTGGGACGCGACGGCCGGCCGCTGCAACCTGCGCCCGCTGCCGCGCATCTCCGGCGTCAACCGGTGCCAGCTCTTCTGCAACGCGGACATCTTCAACTTCCCGAAGGTCGCGGCCCTCGTCGAGGACGAATCGGCGGCGGCGGAATAGCCGCCGGCCGGCCCCCGCCATGACCGAGAGCACAGTGGCCGAACCGTCGATCCGGGTCGAACGGCGCGGGCCGGCGGCCTGGCTGCTGTTCGGGCGCCCGCCGCGCAACGCCTGGGACTGGGACATGCTGCGCGGCTTCAACGCGCGGCTGGAGGACCTGATCGGGGACCCGGACGTCCGGGTCATCGTGCTGGCGACGGCCATCGAGGGCTATTTCAGCGTCGGGGCGGACCTTGCCGTTTTCGACGGGATCGACCCGATGGGCATGGCCGAATGGGTCGATCTCTGCCACACGGGCGTTCGCCTGATGCGCGGCTCTCCGAAGCCGGTTCTGGCGGCGATCCGCGGCGTCGCCGTCGGCGGCGGCCTGGAATTCACCTATCATGCCGACCGGCGCTTCGCCGCCGAAGACGCACGGTTGGGCCAGCCGGAGGTCAAGATCGGCTTCATCCCGCCGGTCGGGGCGACCCAGGCCCTGGCCCGCATGCTCGGCCGGCCGGCGGCGCTCGACTTTCTCTACAGGGGCGAAATTCTTTCGGCCGGGGCCGCCCGGGCCCTGGGCCTCGTCGACGAGGTCCTACCGCCGGGCGATCTCGACGACAGGGTCCAGGCCCATGCGGAGATGCTGGCCGAGCGGCCGGCCTCCGCGCTCGCTGCAATCCGCCGCACCGTGATCCATGGCGGCGGCACGATCTTCGAGGAAGGCCTGGCCGTCGAGTTCGAGACCGCGGTCGAACTGGCCGCGACACCGGCGTTCCAGACAGCGGTCCACAACTTCCTGTCCAAAGGAAAGCGCTGACCCGGGATCGTTTCCGCCTGAAAAAGTACCGGCAATGGGCTATGGTCGCCTCGCGGTCGGTTCGGCAGGGGGGAAGCTTGAGATGTTCACCGTGATCCCGTTTCTCGGCGTGGTCATTCTGGCCTACGCCATCGTCGCCTTCACCAGCGGCATTTTCGGCAATCCGCCGGGCTCCATGGACACCTTTCTCCAGGGCAGCCTGTTCGGCCTCGGCCTTCCGTCGGGCGAGACCTGGAATTTCCGTACCGCCGACATCTTCACGACGCTGGGCCTGATCGCGCTCGCGATCGAGAGTATCAAGTCGGCGCGGACCAACCGGCTGTCGATCACCAATCACGGCCTGTCCCTGGTCGTCTTCGTGATCGCCGTGGTTCTCTTTATCGTCGTCAAGGGCTTCGGAACGACGGTCTTCTTCCTGTTGTGCATGATGTGCTTCATGGACGTCCTTGTCGGAACCGTCGTCACCATCGTGACCGCGCGCCGCGATATCGGGGTCGATCAGGGCGCATTCTACGGCGGGGACCGCTAGAGCACGTCCATTCTCCATGTGACATGCTCTAGCCGGCGGCTCCTGGCCCCACCGGCGCCCCAATCGCCCCCTGCCGGCGGCCAGTAGAGCGCCGAAGGGAGACGATCGCCCCGTCCGCCTGCGTCGTCGGCCGACACCGCACCGAAGTCTTCCCTGCGCACAGGCGTCGCAGCGCCGCGTGCATGTTGTCCGACGGCCGTCGAAGCCTCATACTGCCCGGGGTTTGTCGTAAATTTTTGGTTTACGGAAGGCGGGCATGGGTCGGTCGACGACGGTATCGGGCATCCTGCTGGCACTCGGGCTGGCCGCGTGCGGCGATAGCTACGCGCCGGGCGAGGAGGTCTGGATCGAGCTCAAGGGCGATCGGGCGGTCCATCTCGGCTACGCGCTCGCCATCGTGATCGACCAACGCAAGGACCTCGTCGAGATCCAGGTCAATCGGCTGGAGGGAGGCGAGGGCAACGAGTATCTCCCCGTCCTCAAGAAGGGCCGCGGCTTCGTGCCCGTAAGGCTCGTCAACAGCCGCGACGACGGCCTCGACGGACTGCGCCGCATGCGTGCCACGGCCGGACGATACCAGACCATCCTCGCCTCGGACCTGGCGCGGCCAACCCGCGTCACGGACAAGGCGGAGGCGCGGGCGAACCGCTATCGGATGCGCGACGTGCAACTGGCATTCGAGTTGCACAAGATGTTCAACGACGCCTTTCTGGGACCGGATGATGCATATGACCCGCGTGCCTTCCTGGATAAGGCCCCGTCGGTCATCCGGGCGATCAAGGCGCGCCTCGACCGGGCGACCCAGGAAATGTCGGGGGAGGAGGCTCGCAACGCTGTCGCCGAGGCCACCAAGTTGCCGCCCGCGACCCGCGCGACCCATCGGCATGCCGCCCTCGGCCATGGTTACCGGCTCGCCCGGCGCGCTCTCATGGCAGGACTCGACCAACAGGAAAAGCTGACCCTGTCGGCCATCGGCACGGCACGAAGGATGGCCGCGGCAATCGATGCCTATGTCGAGTTCGGCTGGCGCTACGACCCCCAGGTTCGCGCCCTCGCCCGGAACGAGAAGGCGGCGGGGGTGCGTCCGACCCAGACGGCGGCGCGCCGGTTCCTTTTGAAGCGTGCTGTCGCCCGGCTGCGTGAGGAACTGATCGCCCGGGCCGTGCGGGGCCTGACGCCGCCCGTCTCCGACGACCTGATCGAGGAGCGCTTCGCCCGGGCCCGGGCCGATGCCCGGCAGATGTCGGCGGCGCTGGGACTGGAACTGGTCCCGGCGGACGCCCGCGACGTCTTCGCCCGCGCGATACGCGACCTGGCAACGACGCGCGCGAAGGAGGCCCGGGCCGCCTATATCCGCAGCCAGGCAAGCAATCTCGTTCTGGCTGGACGGTGGACCGGGACCATGACCTGTCCCGCCGGCGCGGATGCCGCCTCCTTCCCCCTGCCTGTCCGGATTCGCCTGACCTTCGATCTGGAGGACGAGGGAGTCGGCGTCTTTCGCGGCGGGCTTGCTGTCGACGCGCGTGTCGGCGGCGGCGCTGGGGGCGAAAGCTGGGCGGCCGACAGGCTCCGGACCCTGATACAGGGCGGACGGCTGCCCGGCGAAGGCAAGGCGCGCGCCACACTGCGCATCCGGGTGGATACGGAGACGGGGGCCCTGCGCTGGATCCGGATCATGGGCTGGCGCGCCGGACCCGCCGACCTGCGCGCGCCGGTCGAGGCGATGACCGGCGCAATCGCCTGGGACCGGCCGCCCCGGTTCTCCGTCGCCCTGTGCGGCCAGACCCTGCCCCTGACCCGCGCGCCAGCCGCGTCCCGCACCCGCTGAGCGACCCCTGTCCCGAAACCCCGTTTCGGGGGAGGATGGGTTAGGCGTCAATTTTCAAATTCAATTAGATTTTTATGGCCTGATTTGATATCGTGGCGATAGTTTCGGAATAGTGGAATGGGAGGCGACGTGGCGGACGCTGCGGTGAGCCCGGCGCGGCTGGGATCGGCCTACAAGTCTCGGAAAAGGGAGCGTCGGCGCGCGGAAGTGCTCGATGCCGCGGCCGCTGTCTTTGCCGAGAAGGGCTTTCATACCGCAACCCTGAAGGATATCGCCGATCGCCTGAACCTCCTGCCGGCGAGCCTCTATCATTACGTCGCCTCGAAGGAAGCCGCCCTGGTGGAGGTCTGCCAGCGAACCAACGATCGCAATATGGAAGGCATGGCCGATATCCTCGCGGCCGAGCCCCCCTACCGTGCCCTGATCGGCGAAGCCGTCCGCCTTCACATGACCAACAACCGGCATGAACTCGTGCAGAGCTTCGCATTCCGCCGGAAGGACCTGCCCACCCAGGCGGCGCGGGCGCTGACGCGGATGGCCGCACGCTACCAGGCGCAATGGGAAGAGCTTCTGACACGGGCGGCGAAGGCCGGCGAGCTGCGCGCGGACGTCGATCCGAAGTCGACGGCGCTGGCCATATTGTCGATGTGCAACGGCGCCATCGACCGCTACGAGAACCGACCGGGCAGGGAGATCGACCGCCTGGCCGAAGACTTCACCACCCTGATCCTCGACGGCCTTGGCGCGACCGGCGCCGGGACGTCCAACGACGGAGACTGACCATGTGGCGTCCCCCCGACCGCATCAAATGGGAACCCGCCCCCGGCAGATGGCCCGGCGCAGACGAAGCGACGGCGGCGCGCCTCTTCCAACCCGTGGCGGTCGGGCCGATCGAACTGGCCCAGCGCACCTGGATCCCCGCCATGGTGCCCTGGCGGGCGACGGACGAGGGATTCGTGACGCCGGAAGTAAAGGGCTGGTACGAACGGTTCGCCCTGGGCCAGCCCGGCGCGATCGTCGTCGAGGCGACCGGCATCCGCGACGTCCCCTCGGGCCCGCTCATGCGGATCGGCGACGACCGTTTCATCCCGGGCCTGAAAGAACTCGTCGAAACGGTCCGGGAAGCGAGCGGCGGCAAGACCAAGCTGTTCATCCAGCTGATCGACTTTCTCGCCATCCGGCGACGTCCCGACCCCGCCAAGTATTTCGACCGTTTCCTCGCCATCACCGACGCCCATCGCGCCAGACTGGGCATGGCGGACGCGCCGGAGGAGGACGTGCGGGCAGCCCTCAAGGCCCTGCCGGACGAAGAACTCGACACGATTCTGGACGAGCGTGAACTGGAGAGCCTGCGCCAGGGCTATCGCGAACGGGTGACGGATACGGAACTGCCGCATATCGCGGAGCTGCCACAGGTTCTGCCCGACCTGTTCGCCCAGGCGGCGCGCCGCGCGAAGGAAGCGGGCTTTGATGGGGTCGAGCTGCACTACGCCCACGCCTATACGATGTCGTCGCTGATTTCCCGGCTGAACACCCGGACGGACGGCTATGGCGGATCGCGGGAAAACCGGGCGCGCCTGCCGCTGGAGGTCTACCGCAAGGTGCGGGAAACGGTGGGCGACGATTTCGTCGTGGGATGCCGGTATCTTGCCGACGACATCGTCTCCGGCGGCAACGATGTCGACGAAGCTGTCTATTTCGGGGTCGAATTCGCCAAGGCGGGCATGGACTTTCTGTCGCTGTCCCGCGGCGGCCGGTTTGAAGACGCGATGCAGCCCAAGGTCGGGCAGGCCGCCTACCCCTATACCGGGCCGTCCGGCTATGAATGCATGCCGCAGTACTATTCGGACGATCAGGGGCCCTTCGGCCGCAATGTCGAGCCGGCGCACCGCATCCGCCAGGCCGTGCGCGCGGCGGGCTGCGACACACCGGTCGTCGTCACCGGCGGAATCCACGGGTTCGAGCAGGCCGAAGGCATCCTGGAAGCGGACAAGGGCGACATCGTGGGCTTTGCGCGGCAGGCCCTCGCCGATCCCGACTGGTTCCGGAAGGTCCTGCTGGGCCGGGGCGAGGAAGTTATCGTGTGTGAATACACGAATTATTGCGAGGCGCTGGACCAGAAGCACGTTCCGGTTACCTGCAAGCTGTGGGACCGCGTGGACCTCGACGCGCCGGGCGTGGCCAAGACGCCGGACGGGAAACGGCGCCTGACCGCCCCGCTCTGGTTCCCAGACGGCTGAGGCGCGTTCCAACAGGCGGGCTCTAGATTTCGCCCCGCCGGTGGAGCTCTTCGCGAAACCGCTCGGCGAAGGCCTCCGTTTCGTCGTTCCGGATCTTGAGACTGTCGACGGCCGGGACCGTGTCCCGGCCGGGGGCACCGAGAAAGGCGAGAATGTCGTTTAGGCGCGCCAGGGGATCGCTTTCCAGCGCCTCGTAGGTTACGCGATGAACCCGTGGAAAGCCGTCCAGAAACGATTCCAGAATCCGGTTCTGGCGCCGGAACGCATCGAAGAACCGGAACAGCTCGTCAAAGTCGTAGGGCGGCGGCGTCAGGTTCGGGTGCCTGTTGCTGCGCTCGAACCGCCAGCTGTCGCGCCTGATCGCAACGACAGCGGACGCCGCCTGCTGCACGACATCCTCCCGAACCAGGTGGATCAGCCGAATGTCGTGGCGTTCGATCCAGCGGCGCAGAAGATGCCTGCGGGTATTCCCCTCGACCGCGTCCAGAAGATAGTGGCTGATCAGCTTGGTGCCGAAAAACGTCCCCGCCGTGGCACTGCGGGTGAGGTTCGCCGCGAAACGTTGCGGCTGAAAGCCGGAGGCGGACCGGAACAGACGGACGGTCGCCGGACGCAGATGCTCCTTCGGCACGCCGATGCCGGCGCGATAGAGCAACTCGCACAGGTAGTAACTGCCGGTTCGCGGCGTGGCGAAGATGGCATAGTCGGTCCGGCGCCCCGTTGCGCCGGCCCCGCCCCCGGCCGATGGCGGCGCCACGGGATCGACACGGAACAGCCCGTTCGACACCATCAGATCCGGCAGCCAGTCATTGATGGCCGAGCGAACCTGGGTACCCGGCGCTGCCGCCGCGATCGCGCGCATGGCATCGCGATGGGGCCGCAGCGAGAAAAGTATCACCTCCCGTTTGCCCCGAAGCCGCCGCGGGTCGGCCCTTGCCGCTTCGAGCGGCAGACAGGTGAAGAGCGTGCCGAACACGCAGTGGCGCACGATATAGTCGTAGAACGGCGCGTCGGCGACGACGGCCACTTGGCGCGGCAGGGCCCGCAGGGCCGGGATCAGGCCGAACTCGGCGCATTGTTCGATGAACTCCGCGACCGAGCGCCGGTCCTCGTCAAGCCCGTCGGCGGAGGAGGCGGCCAGGCGGGTTCGAAGCGTCCGGGCCGCGCGCCCGACCTGGACCGGATGAAGCATGCGTTTTGCATAGCCGATCACCGTAACGACCTTCCGGGCATGTCCGATGATGCCCCGCGAAGGGGCGCGCCGGGGACCGGGCGGCGCATCCTGGAGCGTGGGATCAACGCCGGCGCGTGTCGATCGCCCCCATTCGGCGTGATAACCTGACGCATAATGCCCGGTATAAACGTGTGGGCCGGCGATGAACAGCAAGGGAAGTCACCGATGATCGTGCAAAGCGCGCCGGACGGGGCGACCCGCTTCGTCATCCGCATGACCGAACACACCGCCTTCGACGGAAAAATGGCTCGCGCCTTCGGCAACGACCGGTTTGAGCCGCTCTCGCCCCGGGAGGAGATGCTGTTCGTCGTCGAACATCACGACCAGGGCTGGGTGTCCTTCGACGCCGACCCCGCGATCGACCCCGAGACGGGACTGCCCTACCACCTGACAAATACCCCGCGCGAGGTCGCCATCGAAACCGGCGACCGGTCGGCCGATTTCAACGAGGCGCACCACCCTTATTGCGGGCTGCTTTCCAGCATGCACATCTGGGGCCTTTATTACGGCCGCTACGGTCTGTCGGAGAAGAAGCTGATTTCCCTGGTGCCGCCGGCCTGGCAACCGAGCTACCGGACGATGCTGGACCGCCATCTATCGAGACAGGATCGGTTGCGCGACGCCCTTGCCCGCGCACCGGAGACGGCTGCCTGGATCGAGGAGGATCATCTGTTCCAGAATTACAAGCAGCTGCAGTTCTTCGATACGCTGGGTCTGTATTTCCACTGCACCCACGACGACGCGCGCGGCGAGGCGGCTTTTCCAGGCGTCCCCCTGTCGGAGCGCGAAGACGCAACGGTCACGGTCCGGCGGGTCGACGCCGGCGTTTATGCGTTCGACCCGTTTCCCTGGCGGGAAGACGGCGAGACCCTGACCTTCGAAGGACGCTACATGGCACCGGCGGACGATCCGGAAAGCGCCGACGGCCCCGCCCTCATTCGCGAGACGCCGGTTTCGGAACAGGCGGTAACATTCGTCAGCGCCCCGGCGTAGGGCCACCGGCCCGGGCGGATAGCAGACGTGCGGCCGGAATCGCGTCTGCCCGCGCGGAACGGCGCCGAACCCGATTTCGGTGTCAGTCCGCCGCCTCCGTCGTGAAGTCGGCAGGCGACGTGACCTCAAGGAGTTCCAGATCGTCGGAGCAGGCAAGGAGGTCGTGCCGGATGCCCGGCGGCTGCAGGACGCAGCTGCCCGGCTCCAGAAGAACCTCGCCCTGCCCCTCGTAATGGAAGCGCGCCCAGCCCTTGACGACGAAGGCGATCTGGAAATCGAGCTGGTGAAAATGCCGCCCCGTGCCCTCCTCGGTCGGCTGGACCGCGCGGATCACATGGGCGTGGTAGCGACCGTCGGTCGCCTCCGCCACGCCAAGGTCGCGATACTCGAAGAAGGGCCTGAGCCCTTGCACCCAGGTCGCGTCCCGGGTGTGGCTCACGACGAACCGCTGCTGCGGGCTGGGGCCGATCTCGTTCATGGCATTTCCTCCCGACAATCCTGTCGCGGCCCTCGTGGGACCTTGTGGAGAGGATAGCACGAAAGAAACCGCCGCCGCCCCGTCCGGCCACCGGCCTACCCGCGCGGGTTTCGTCGCCGAACCCGATCGAGGAGCAGCAGCACGGCCGGCAGCAGGACGAAGTCCGTCAGAAGAGCGACGGCCAAGGTGAGCGCGGTGAGGAGGCCAAGCTCGCGCGTCACCTGGAACCGCGACAGGGCGAGCAGGGCAAAGCCCGCGATGAGGACGAACCCCGCGACCCAGATGGCCGGCCCCACGCGACCCAGGGCGTCGCACACCGCCCCTTCCGCCGTCAGCCCGCGCCGCCGCGCCCGGACATAACGGGTGAGGTAGTGGATCGTCGCGTCGACGATGAGGCCCAGGCTGGTCGCCGCGATAACCGACGCGGCAAGCCCGACCCGGCCGACGAGAAGCGCCCACAGGCCGAAGGCAATGAGGGGCGGGAACAGGTTCGGCACCAGGCTGATCAATCCGTATCGCAGGCTGCCGAGGGCGAAGACAAGGATCACCGCGATCAGCCCGAAGGCGACCGCCGTTCCGACCAGCATGGCGTGGATGTTCGTCTCCGCGATGCGACCGAACATGGGACAGGGGCCCATCGGTCCATCGGTGCGGCCGGCGAGGCCGAGCCGGCCGAGGGTGTCCCGCGCGCGCCGGGCGAGCCGGGCGAGACCCGCGCTGTCGATATCGCCCAGGGTCGCCACCACCAGTGCCCGGCTTCGGTCCGCGGTGAGCAAACTCCTGAGACCGTCGCCCCCGGGGCCGGTCTTCTCGATCATGTCGAAGGTCGCGTCGACCGATTCCCGGTCGATGTCGATCTGACCCCGGGCGT
Source organism: uncultured Rhodospirillaceae bacterium (assembly GCA_964350225.1). Taxonomy (GTDB): domain Bacteria; phylum Pseudomonadota; class Alphaproteobacteria; order Bin65; family Bin65; genus CAYGKX01. Next base: position 12,401 of record CAYGKX010000049.1, read on the forward strand.
CCGCTCCGGCGCGGCGGAGGATGTCCTGGATGATGTCGGCCGGGGTCAGGACGCTGCGCACGCGATCCTGCTTGCGCAACCAGGCGGCGAACGCACCCAGGCGATTGAGTTCCTCCGGCGCTGCGATGCCGCCCTTGTCGTCGGCGCGGACGATCCAGTTGAGCCTGCAGGCGCCCGCGAGATGGCGGATGACGAATTCCGTCCCCGCCCTGACCGGCACGGAGCGGTCCAGATACCGGTAGTAGTCGTCCTTGAGCGAGAGCCGGGGCGCAAGCACGGCCGCGCCGACGACGAGGAGGGCGAAGCAGCCGGCGACAAGACGCGGCCGCGGCGCGATCGCGCCGGCAAGCCATTCCAGCGAGGCGGTCCCCCGTGGCGCCCGGCGGGGCGCCCGTCCCGGCCAGACCGCCAGGAACGCGGGCAGCAAGACGAGGGACAGGACGAGCGCGAGGAAGACCCCGAAAGCCGTGAGGTTGCCCAGTTGCCGGAAGGGCGGCGCGTCGCTGAAATTCAGGCAGAGCAGCCCCGCCATCGTCGTGAGCGACGTGAGGAAGATCGGATAGGCATTGTGCATCACGCTCGACGCGATCGCGGCTTCGGCCGTGCGGCGGGTGCGGCGCCGGCGAAGATAGGCGACGAGCAGATGCACGCTGTTGGCGACCGCGAGGGTCATGATGACGGTCGGCGCTGCCCCGGTCGGCGGGGTGAGCGCGATGCCCAGCCAACCGGCAAGACCCATGGCGCCGCCGGCGGACCCCGCTACGACCAGAAGCGTCCCGACGAGAGCCGGGACCTGGCGCAGGAAGAGAGCGAGGACGAGGATGAGCGCGAATGCCATGACCGGGACGAGCAGCCACAGGTCCTGACGGGTCGCCTCCCGGAAGCCGTCGTTCAGGGCAACGATGCCCGTGATGCCGGTTTCGGTGCCCGGATACCGCGCGCGCAGGCCGTCGGCGAAGGTGCGCAGCCGGGACATGAGCGCGGGCAATGCCGCCGCATCCCCCGGCGGCAGATCGACATCGACGATCAGGCCGGCGGTCGCGCCGGCGACCGAGACCAGGCGCCGGACGGGGACGGGATCGGACGGGGCGGCGCGCCGGGCGGCCGCCCGTGCCGCCGCCGTCAGCGGTGAGGTTTTCGGGATGAGCGGGCGCGCCTTCATGCCGTCTTCTGTCGCGACGAGAATCTCGCTGTCGGCCAGCGAGCGGACGCGTCGCACGTGGGGCAGGCCCCGGATGGCGGCCGCGAACTCCCGGACGGCGGCCAGGGCGGCATCGGAGAAGGCGTCGCGCTGGGGCGACCGGACCGCGATAAAGACGCTGTCGGTGACCCCGAAGTCTTTTTCCAACCTGGCCAGATCCGCCAGTTCGGGCGACCCTGGCGCAAAGAAGACCCGGTAATCCGTCGAGAAGGAGAGCCTGAGGGCGCCCGCGCTCATTCCCAGGAGGACGATGGCGACGATAAGAAGCACGGGCCAGCGCCAGCGGATCGGGAAGCTGGCCCAGCGATAGGTGCCGCGCTTCATGGTCCTGTATGGTCGGGATCGCCGGTCAGGCACGGGGCCGCCAGATAAGGGGTCGCCGGGTAAGGGGTCGCCGGGCACGGGGGCGCGGGGGCGGTCAATCTGGGAAGGCGCGGGCCGCTCGGCGCGACCACAGGGCGACGGTCGCGTTGACGATCTCGGGCTTGAGCAGGAAACGCCGCGCCTCGGCCGCGTGCCCGGGGTCGACCGGCCGGATACGCCCGGCCGCTTCGGCGTCGAGCTGCAGGCGGGCCGCACGCTCGAAATGGACCGCCCGGTAAACAGCCGTCTCGATCGTGTCGCCGGTCGTCAGGAGGCCGTGATGGGCGAGCAGGATGTTCGCCTTGCCGCCGAGCGCCGTCGAGATGATCCGTCCCTCCTCGTCGGCGATCGGAACGCCCGGCCATTCGGGCAGATAGGCGACGTCGTCCCACAACATCGCCGCGTCCATGTGCGACACGACCAGCGGCCGGCCGATCATCGACAGCGATGAAGTGGCCGGCGGATGGGTGTGGACGATCGCCTTCACGTCCGGGCGGGCACGATAGACCCACAGGTGGAACCGGACCGCGGGGTTGGGGATGCCGCGTCCCGAGAGGACGTTGAGGTCGTCGTCGACTTCCAGGATGTCCGCGGAGCCGACCTCGTCGAAGCCGGGTCCGATGGGCGTCGTCGCGGTGCGCCCCCCGTCGAGCCGAATCGTCACCTGACCGGCCAGGCCGTGGGCATGACCGTCGAGCGCAAGTATACGGCAGGCTGCGGCGAGGCGCTCGGAGACGCCGAGACGAGCGTCCCCCATGCCATCGGCCAATCCCGCCTCCATGCGCGCGGAAATGACTTCCTTATCCGTTTCGTGCACGTCCATAGTCGCCCTCCTCCCGCAACGGCGTCGCCTGTGATACCCAGCTTTACGCCGCGCAGACCCGATACTAGGCTTCCAGTCGAGGAAACGCCAAGGCATCCCAGAACCGACACCGAACGGAGTTTCCCTTATGCAGCGTTCCACTTCCCTCGCAGCCGTTGTGCTTTCGGCCCTCGCCGCGACCGCGGCCGTTCCGTCCGCGTCCCAGGCGCAGACGGTCTTCAACTACTCATCCTTCATTCCCTGGCAGCACCCGCTCAACGTCGCGGTCTACGTGAAGTGGATCGACGCCGTCGAGAAGGCGACGGATGGACGGGTGAAGTTCCGGAAGCTGCCGAAGCCGGTCGCCTCGCCGCCCGCGCATTTCGACGCCGTGCGGACGGGTCAGGCCGATGCGGCCTTCACGGTCCACGATTACCTGCCGGGCCGGTTCTACATGTACTCCTTCGCCCAGCTGCCGTTCGGCGGGGAGGATGCGGTGGCGACGTCCGTCGCGCTGTGGCGCACCCACAAGAAGTTTTTCGACGAGGAAAAGATTTACCGCGGGGTCAAGCTGA
>CAYGKX010000050.1:0-11768 GCA_964350225.1 uncultured Rhodospirillaceae bacterium
GCCGTCGGCAAAATGATCCTCGATGTCAGCCGCCAATTCCTTCGCGCGTTCCAGATAAGTCGCGTCCTGCGTCGCGTCGTGGAGGGCGAGCGCCGCGCCGGCGAGAGCGGCGTAGTCCTCGAGTGTGCCGGGATGCCGCGCCGCGCCTGCCCGCCAGCTATGCTTCACTCGACCGTCGACGATCATGTTCTTCTCGACGAAGGCGAATGCGTTTCTGGCGGTGTCGATCCACGCGTCCTCCCCGAAGGCCGAGCCGGCGGCCGCCAGCGCCGAAATGGCGAGACCGTTCCAGTCCGCGAGGACCTTGTCGTCGAGGCCCGGCCGGATCCGTCCGGCCCGCCGTTCCAGAAGGCGCGTCCGGCATCGGCCGAGGAAGGCTTCATGGTCGGGATCGCCCAGGTCCGGCTTGGCGCTCCGGTTCAGGATCGTCTTGCCTTCCCAGTTGCCGCCGGCCGTGACGTCGTAGGCCTGCTTGAACAGGTCGGCATCGGCGCCCAGCACCTCGTCGATCTCGTCGGCGGACCAGACATAGAATTTGCCTTCCTCGCCCTCGCTGTCGGCATCGAGGGTCCCGGCGAAGGCGACCGTGCCATCGGCGCCCTTCACCGTCATCTCGCGCAGCAGCCAGTCGATCGTCTCGCGTACGCGGATTTCATATAGCGGCGTGCCCAGTTCCTGCCAGACCAGGGTCAGGAGTTCGATCAGCTGGGCATTGTCATAGAGCATTTTCTCGAAATGCGGGGCCAGCCACATCGCGTCCGTCGAGTAACGGGCATATCCGCCGCCGAGATGATCGTAGATGCCGCCCTGGCTCATGCGGTCGAGGGTGACGGTGACGGCGTCGCGATAGCGTTCGTCGCCGGTCCGGCGCCATGCCCGCCACAAGAGACTGAAAACGGAGGGTTGGGGGAATTTCGGTGCGCCGGCCATGCCGCCAAGCTTCATGTCGACGGATTTGGCGAAATGGTCGGCGATCTGGTCGGAGAGACCGGGCGGCAGCGGGCCACCCGGCTTGTTCGCCGCGACCTTGCCGAGGGCGTCCTTCAGGGCGTCGACATTGGTGTCGATCTTGTCGCTTTCGTTCCGGTAGATGTCGGAGATGCGGGTGAGCACGGTCTTGAAGGCGGGTCGGCCCCATCGGTCTTCCGGCGGAAAATAGGTGCCGCCCCAGAAAGGATCGCCCTTGGGCGTCAGGAACATTGTCAGTGGCCATCCCCCCTGTTCGCCCAGCAGCGCAAGCGCATTCTGGTAGATGGCGTCGACGTCCGGCCGTTCCTCCCGGTCGACCTTGATGTTGACGAAACGCTCGTTCATCAGGTCCGCGGTCGTTCCGTCCTCGAAACTCTCGTGGGCCATGACATGGCACCAGTGGCAGGCGGCATAGCCGACGGACAGGAGGATCGGCTTGTCCTCCGTCCGGGCGCGGGCGAACGCTTCGTCGCCCCAGGCCATCCAATGGACAGGGTTGTCTACATGTTGGAGGAGATAGGGGCTGCTTTCCTCCGCGAGCCGATTGCCGGTTGGCCCGGTCGGAGGGGTGTCTGGGGCGGTGGCGTCGGTCATCGGGTTCTCATCGCGTCGGAGCGGCGCACCCGAAAGGATTGACGGGACGCTTGGCAGCGGTTTCGATGAGTCTAAGTTAGGCTCCGGACAGACCCTTCGCAACCGGGCGGAAGGTCGCGGATTTTCCGGAGCGGACGCCCGGAATCCGTTTCCAGAGCAGACACCCGGAACGCATGCCAAAGATAGAGACAGCGCCCATGACCGACCAGGCCGGCGATCCCCCCAGCTTCTTCAATCACCATGTGTTCATGTGCACGAACATCCGCGACCCGGGCCATGTGCGCGGGTGTTGCTGCGACAAGGGGGCCATGGCGCTGCGCGATTACATGAAGGCGGCCTGCAGGCGACTGGGCAAGCGGAATGTCCGGATCAACAGTGCCGGTTGTCTCGACCGGTGCGAACTGGGACCGACCCTGGTGATCTACCCGGACGCCGTCTGGTATCGCTATGAAAACGAATCCGACCTGGACGAGATCATACAGGCGCACCTGGTCGATGGCCGGCGGGTCGAGCGCCTGATGCTGATGCCGACGGACAACTTCCTCGAGGACATGGAAAAGCGCCTGCAGGGCGCCGCCTGACGGCCGCGCCGCTTGGCGGAACCACCGCGGCCATGACGACCGCCAGCGACACGATCTTTGCCCTGTCGACCGCGCCGGGCCGCGCCGGAGTGGCGGTTGTGCGCGTCTCCGGGCCCAAAGCGGCCGCGGCGCTTCGTCGCCTGGCCGGGGAGGTCCCGCCGCCGCGCCGGGCCGTGCTTCGGCGCGTCATCGACCCACGGACCGGCGCGGAGATCGATCGCGCGCTGGTGCTGCTTTTCCCCGGCCCGGCCAGTGTGACCGGGGAAGATGTCGCCGAGTTTCATGTCCATGGCGGCCGGGCGGTCGTGGCAGCCATCCTCGGCGCGCTGGGGCGGGAGGGCGGTCTCCGGCCGGCGGAACCGGGAGAGTTTACCCGACGCGCGTTCGACAATGGCCGGCTGGACCTGACGGAGGTTGAGGGTCTCGCGGACCTGATCGGGGCGGAAACCGAGGCGCAGCGCCGGCTTGCCCTGTCCCAAATGTCCGGCGTCCTCGGTGCGCTCTATGACGGGTGGCGGGACCGGCTGGTCAGGGCGCTGGCCCATCTTGAAGCGGCCATCGATTTCCCCGACGAGGATCTGCCCGATGACCTGATGGCCCAGGTCGCCCCGGTTCTCGACGCCGTCGCGGCGGAAATCTTCGCGCATCTGGACGACAACGGTCGGGGCGAACGGGTCCGGTCGGGGATATCCATCGCCATTGCGGGCGCTCCGAACGCGGGCAAGTCCTCCCTCCTGAACGCCCTCGCCCGCCGCGATGTGGCCATCGTCGCCGAGACGGCGGGGACCACCCGCGATGTGATCGAGGTTCATCTGGATCTTGCCGGTTATGCGGTGACGGTTGCGGATACGGCCGGTTTGCGGTCCGTAGAGGGATCCGGCGTCTCGGAGATCGAGGCCGAGGGGATTGCCCGGGCCCGGGCGCGTGTCGCGACGGCCGACCTGACCCTGGTTGTCTTCGACGGAACCCGTTCGCCGGATGCGGCCAGCCGCGATCTGCTGGGCCCCGATGCCATCGCGGTCGTCAACAAGGCCGACTTGGGGCCGTCGCATCCGGGCTTCGCAGAGCTTTCCGGTGCGTTCCATCGCGTTTCGGTGCGAAGCGGTGTGGGTCTCAATGAGCTGACGGATGCCGTGACCGCCGTGGTCGTCGAGCGGTTCGGGATTGGCGAAGCGCCGGCCTTGACGCGCGAGCGGCATCGGGCGGCATTGACCGAGTGCGCTTCCGCCTTGGACCAGAGCCGTCGGGCCGCGTTGGCCGAACTCGCCGCCGAAGATGTTCGTCTCGCGGTTCGTGCCCTCGGCCGCATCACGGGCCGGGTCGATGTCGAGGATCTTCTGGACGTCATCTTTCGGGATTTCTGCATCGGGAAGTGAGAGCGGCGATGCCATCCCGGTGCCGAGTGTTTCACGTGAAACATCGGCAGGCGAAAGGCCCCATCTCCTTTGACTTCCCGGAACCCTCTCCCTAGATTTCGCGCCATGCGAAAGGCGGATGTCATCGTTGTCGGGGGTGGGCACGCGGGCTGCGAGGCGGCGACGGCGGCCGCGCGTCTGGGTGCGCGCACCCTACTCGTCACCCACAAGATCGAGCCGCTCGGCCAGATGGCCTGCCATCCCGCGATCCGCGGGCTCGCCAAGGGGCAGATGGTCCGCGAGATCGACGCGCTCGACGGGGTCATGGCCCGTGCCATCGACCGTGCCGGCATCCAGTTTCGCACCCTCAATCGGTCCAAGGGCCCCGCCGTCCGGGGCCCCCGCGCCCAGGCGGACCGCAAGCTGTATCGCGAAGCGATGCAGGCGATTCTGGCCGAGACCGAGAACCTCGAGATATTGGCAGCGGGTGTCGACGATATTCGTCTGGATGGGGATGGGCGGGCGACGGGAATCCTCACCGACGCTGGCGAGGAAATTTCGGCGGGTGCCGTTGTCGTCACAACGGGTACCTTGCTCCGTGGCCTGAACCACATTGGCGAAGAGAAAATCCCCGCGGGCCGGGTCGGCGAAGCGCCGTCGACCGGCCTCGCTTCGACCCTCGCCCGCTTCGGGTTTGCGATCGGCCGACTGAAGACCGGCACCCCGCCCCGGCTCGACGGGCGCACGATCGATTGGGATGCCTTGGAGGTGCAGCCGGGCGACGACCCGCCTCCGCCTTTTTCCTTTCTGACGGAACGGATCGAGACGCCGCAGATCGTCTGCCATGTCACCGGGACCACCCAGGCGACACACGACATCATCCGCGGCAATCTCGATCGGGCGCCAATATACTTCGGCCAGATCGAGGGCACGGGGCCCCGTTATTGCCCGTCCATCGAGGACAAGGTGGTGCGGTTTGCCGATCGGGAACGGCACCAGATCTTTCTGGAGCCGGAAGGCCTGGACGACGACACGGTTTATCCCAACGGAATATCGACCTCCCTGCCGCGCGAGGTTCAGGCTTCTTTCCTGGCCACCATACCCGGTCTGGAGAAGGCAAGGATCGTCCGGCCCGGTTATGCGATCGAGTATGATTTCGTCGATCCCCGGGAACTGCGGCCGTCCCTCGAAACCCGGCGGATCCCCCGTCTGTATCTGGCCGGGCAGATCAACGGGACGACCGGGCACGAAGAGGCCGCCGCCCAGGGACTGATGGCGGGGCTGAATGCCGCCCTGGCCGTCTCGGGTGTGGCGGATCCGTTCCTGCTGGATCGGGCGGACGCCTATATCGGCGTCATGATCGACGACCTGACGACCCTGGGAACCCGTGAGCCGTACCGCATGTTCACGTCCCGGTCGGAATACCGGCTGCTGCTCTGGGCCGACAACGCAGACCTCCGGCTTACTGGCAAGGGTATCGCCATCGGGTGCGTCGGACGGGAGCGGCGCGACAGTTTTGCCGGCAAAGAGTCGGCCCTGGATGCGGCGCGACGGCGGGTCGGGACGCTCAGCGAAACGCCCTCCTCCCTGAAGGCCCATGGCATCGACGTCAACCAGGATGGTGTCCGCCGGACGGCGTTCGCCCTCCTCGGCTACCCGAACGCGACGGTGGCGCGGCTCTCCGAGATCTGGCCGGAACTGTCGGACCTCCGTCCCGACGTGGCCGAACAATTGGAGATCGAGGGCCGCTACGCCGGCTATCTCGACCGTCAGGAAGCGGACATCCGCGCCTTTCGGCGAGACGAGGCCCTCGCCATTCCCGATGGGATCGACTATGGCTCGATCGGCGGGTTGTCGACCGAGGTTCGCGGGAAGCTGGAAGCCGCCCGGCCGGAAACGCTGGGGGCCGCCGCGCGCATATCCGGGGTCACACCCGCGGCTCTGACAGCGCTTCTCCGTCATGTCCAGCGGCGCCGGTCCGTGGCGACGGCCGCCTGATCCCCGTGGCGGCTCCTTTTCTGAGTGCCGAGGCGTTCCAGACAGCGACCGATGTTTCACGTGAAACACTCGGGCGGCTGAAGACATACGCCGACCTCCTCGAACGCTGGCAGCCGCGCATCAATCTCGTCGGACCCGCGACCCTGCCGGACGTCTGGCGCCGGCATTTCCTCGACGCCGCCCAGATTTTGCCCCTCCTGCCCCCGGAGACGAGGACTCTGGTCGACCTCGGCAGCGGTGCCGGCTTCCCGGGGCTGGTCCTTGCCATCATGGGTGCGGCATCCGAAGTCCATCTCGTCGAAGCGGATGTCAGAAAATGCGCCTTTCTGAGGGACGTCGCGGCCCGAACCGGTACCGTCATCCATCTCCATAACGCCCGAATCGAAGCGCTCGACGGCTTTGCGGCGGACGCGATCACCGCGCGCGCCCTGGCCCCGCTGCCCCGCCTCCTCGACTGGGCGGAGCGGTTCGTCGGACCGGCCACCGTCGCGCTTTTCCACAAGGGCGCGCGATGGGAAGATGAATTGACCGAAGCCGGCAAAGAATGGATCATGCGCGCCGACCGCCGGGTTAGCGTAACCGACCCGAAAGCCGTCATCCTGCGCCTCACGGAGCTGCGCCGTGCCCGACAGTCCTAGCCCTTCTCCCGCCGCCGGCTCGACCGGGCGCCCGCCGCGCATTCTGGCCGTCGCCAACCAGAAGGGCGGCGTCGGCAAGACGACCACGGCCGTCAATCTCGGCACGGCGCTTGCCGCGGTCGGCCGCAAGGTTCTTCTGGTCGATCTCGATCCCCAGGCCAATGCGACGACCGGCTTTGGCATCCAGCCGGATCCCGAAACGATGAATTCCTATGACCTGCTGATGGGAGACGCAGAGGTCGAGGATGTCGTCGTGCCGACCCTCGTCCCAGGGCTGGACATCATTCCGACGTCCGTCCACCTGTCGGGCGCCGAGGTGGAGCTGGTCAACGAATCCGGCCGCGAGTTCAAGTTGCGGGAATCGCTGCGCGGCAAGGTCGATGGCTATGAATATGTCTTCATCGATTGTCCGCCAGCCCTCGGGCTCCTGACCCTGAACGCGCTGATCGCATCGGACGCCGTCCTTGTGCCGCTGCAATGCGAATATTATGCGCTTGAGGGTGTCAGCCATCTGGTCAGGACGATCGAACGGGTCAAAAACGCCTTCAACCCGCCGCTCGATCTCCAGGGCGTGGTTCTCACCATGTACGACCGGAGGAACAACCTGTGCGAAGCGGTGGCGAGCGACGTCCGGTCCTATTTCGGTGCCAAGGTCTATGACACGGTGATTCCAAGAAACGTCCGGGTCTCCGAAGCGCCGTCCTACGGCAAGCCGGTCCTGCTCTACGATATCGCCTGTGCCGGTGCCCAGGCCTATGCCCACCTGGCGAGCGAGGTCCTGAAGCGCGAGCGGGAGCTGGCGGCGTGAGCGAGGAGAAGAACGTCGGCAAGGCAAAACGCCGGTCGCTGGGCCGCGGGCTTGATGCCCTTCTGGGCGGGGCGGGCGATGCACCGGCGGCAAGCGACCGTTCCGATTCCACGGCGGCCCCCAAAACGGCCGCGGCCGTGGCAACGGAGGGCGGAACCGTTGTTGCCGGTTCCGGCAACCGCGTGCCCGTCGAGAAAATCAGGGCCGGGCGTTTCCAGCCGCGCCGCCTGTTCAACGAGACCGAACTGGAGGAACTGGCTGGTTCGATCCGCGCGCGCGGCGTTCTGCAGCCCCTGCTCGTCCGGCCGCACCCCGATCACCCGGGCGACTTTGAGCTGATCGCCGGCGAGCGTCGCTGGCGGGCGGCACAGCGGGCGCAGGTCCATGACGTCCCGGTGGTCGTGCTCCCCTTGAGCGACCTCGAGGCGCTTGAAGTCGCGCTTGTCGAGAATGTCCAGCGCCAAGACCTGACTCCGCTCGAAGAAGCCGACGGTTACGCCCGCCTGATCGACGAATTCCAGCATACCCAGGAAGACCTTGCGCGGGTTGTCGGCAAGAGCCGGAGCCATGTCGCCAACATGCTGCGCCTACGCGCGTTGCCAGACGAAGTGAAGGCCCACCTCGACAGCGGCGCCCTGACCGCGGGCCATGCCCGCGCCCTTCTGACCGCGCCGGAACCTGGGGCGCTGGCCAAGAAGATTGTCGATGGCGGGCTCAGCGTTCGGGCGGCGGAGCGTCTGGCGAACCAGGCAAAGCCGGCCAAATCCGCCCCGAAGAAGGCCCCGTCGGCGGACGGGGGCCGGAAGGACGCGGACACTCGCGCTCTTGAGAAGCACATCGCCGATAGCCTGGGCCTGACGACCGAAATCCTCGCCAAGGGCGAACGGGGCCAGCTGATCGTCCATTTTACGTCCCTGGAACAGCTCGACGACCTGATCGAACGCCTCACCCGCGGATGAGGCGCGCCGTCCGGTCGGTCGGTGCGCTCTGCGGTCGATGCCGTCCATCGAGACGTGTCCGCTGGCCGCTCCCCAGGACGAGATTCCAATTCTTTCTACACATTGCCTCATCCTGAAGAGTGCGCAGAGCGTCTCGAAGGACGTTGCTTCATCACCGGAGAGCTCGCCAACCCCCCGGAAGGCAGAAAGTCGCGTCATCGCCGCCCGCGACGTGCCTTTTCCTGCCGGCCGAGGCCGGCGAGGGCGCTGACGGCGCGGGCGCACATGACCTGGGCGGGCAGGCCCGTGGTCTTGCAATGGATCTCAGCCTCTACCAGCCGACCGATCGCTCGGCGAAGGCCGGCTTCGCTCCAACCGGACAACTGGGCCTGCAGTTGCGAAAGACGGGGACCGGCGGCGCGCAACCCGACCGAGGGGAAGACACGTTGCGCCGGTTCGCCCCTAGACAAGCGAATCTGGGCCATAAGCAGCTTGTCGAAATGCCCGGTCAGCACGCGGACAACTCCGACCGGGGCCATCCCTTCGTTGAAGACGAGGGTCAGTATCCGCTCGGCGCCCTTCGGGTCTCCGCCCGCGACGACATCGCACAGGGATTGCAGGGTCAGGGCCGAGTTGTCGCCGACACAGGCCGCCGCCTCCGTCAGCGTCACCGGGCCCCGGCTGCCGCCGTCCGGCGGCCGGGCGAAAAGGGCCAGCTTGGTCAGTTCGCTTCGGGTCGTCATGCGGTCGTTGCCGAGATTCTCGGCAAGATAGGCAACGGCGTCCGGCGCGACATCGAGCCCATCGGATCTGAGCGTTTCGCGGATGACCTCCTCCAGGCGGCGGCCCTCGTCCGCGTAACAGGGCAGCGCCGCCGCGATTGGCGATTTCTCCGCCGCGACACGCAACTTGGCGTTTCGCTGCAATGCTTCCGCCTCGACGATCACGAGCGCGTCGCCGACCGGGGCTTCGAGGAAGGACTTCACAATGTCGGCCTGCCGATTACCGGCGTTCTCGATTCGTACTACGCGTCGGCCGCCGCCGAAGGCGATTGCCGCCGCTTCGTCGTTCAGCCGCGCGGGGTCCGCCGACAACTGGTCCCCCGTCATGTCGACAAGCCGGAAGGGATCGGACAAATCGTGAACGATACTGACCGCAAGTTTTTTGGAACGCTCGCGCACCAAACCAGTGTCCGGCCCGTAAATCAGGGCAAGACGCAGGGTTTCCGGGGGTTTCGCGATAAAGGCGTCGACCTGGGCTGCCTTGACGTCCATGGCGCCGGCCGCCGCGCTACTTCCCGGCGACCGGGCGTTTGGTGCGATTGAAATACAGCGCGACGCGGGTCGTGATGTCTTCGGCCAGCTGACCGGCACCCCGTTCCCGGGCGTCTTTCTCGCCCATCAGGGTGGCGAACTCGTTGTCCAGGATGTTGAAGCTGGTGATCGTTCGGCTGATGCCGCTGAGAACCGCTTTGCCGGAGCTCGCCTCGGTCATCACGTAGGCGGCTGTCAGGATGAGGTTCGCCCGGGTGGCCGTTTCGTCGCGCCGAATACCCAGCTCCTGCTTCCGGACCGAAAGACGGACCACGAGCCGGTAGGCGGCGCCGACGCCTGGCTGGCCGCGCGGGTTCATGCGGTCGATCAGTTCGTTCCGCAGGACCTGGCCGGTGCGGGACCGGATCGGGTTGATTGCAACCTGGCCGAGGGCGGATTGCACAACCGGTTTGCCGGAGGCTCCCTTCTCCCCGTAGAGCGGCTTGAAGCCACAGCCGCCAAGCGCCAGCAGGACCAGGACAGTGAGCAGACCGGCCAGGAATCCGGCTGACCGGCGTCGATCGAAATGGCGGAGGGAGATTGCGCCCATCGCTCAGACTACCACGTTCACGATCCGGTCGGGAACGACGATGACCCGCCGGATGGTCTTGCCTTCGGTGGCGCTGGCGATGTTGGGGAGTTGAAGGGCCGCGCTTTCGGCTTCGTCCTTCGACGCACCGCGCGGCAGATCGATCGTTCCGCGTAGCTTGCCATTGACCTGGACCGCCACGGTGACCGCATCGTCGACCGTCAGTGCCGCGTCGACCGCCGGCCACGGCTCTTCCGCCAGAAGGCTTTCGTGGCCCAGTTCATGCCACAGCTCCTCGGCGACATGGGGCGTCATGGGCGCAATCATGCGCACCAGCACCTCCATGGCCTCGCGCAGTGCCCAGTCGCCGCCGTCCGCCGCAAAATCGTCGGCCTCCGTGAACTTGGCGATGGCGTTGGTCAGCTCCCGCATGCGGGCGACGGCCCGGTTGAAATGCAGCCGCTCGATATCCTCGGTTACCGCCTTCAGGGTCTTGTGGGTTTCCTTTCGGAGGGCGAGTGCCGCATCGGACAGGCTGTCCGGCACCGGCGCCTCCGCCGGTCCCAACGTTCCGATCGGATCCATCACGACCCGATGCAGCCGGTTCACGTAGCGCCAGATGCCCTCGGCCCCGGCGTCGGACCACTCGATGTCGCGCTCCGGCGGTGTATCGGACAGCATGAACAGGCGCGCGGTATCCGCGCCATAGCTCTCGATGATCGCCTCTGGATCGACGACGTTCTTCTTCGACTTGCTCATCGACTGGGACCGGCCGATGGTGACCGGTCGGCCGGTCTCCGAATGGGTCGCCCCGTCACCGTCCTTCACGACCTCCTCGGGGAACAGCCACTTCCCCTCTTCGTCCTTGTAGGTCTCGTGGCACACCATGCCTTGGGTGAACAGGCCCGAGAACGGTTCGTCGATGTCGAGATAACCCGCCGCTTTCATGGCGCGGACAAAGAAGCGCGAATAAAGCAGATGCAGGATCGCGTGTTCCACGCCGCCGATATACTGGTCGACGGGCAACCAGTAATCGACCGCCGACCGATCGACCGGTACATCCGCGCGCGGCGAGCAGAAGCGCGCGAAGTACCATGATGAATCGACAAAGGTGTCCATCGTGTCGGTATCGCGCCGGGCGGCCTTTCCGCAGCTCGGGCAGGTCACTTTGGTCCAGGTCGGGTGGCGATCCAGCGGATTGCCGGGGGCGCCGAAATCGATGTCGTCGGGCAGGCGTACCGGCAGCTGGTCGTCGGGAACCGGCACGATGCCGCAGTCGTCGCAATGGATCACCGGGATCGGGCAGCCCCAGTAGCGCTGGCGCGAAATGCCCCAGTCGCGCAACCGGTACATGATCGTGCCCTCGCCCTGACCGGCGGCTTCCAGCCGCTCGATCGCCGCGCGTTTCGCCGATGGCACGTCCAGTCCGTCGAGAAACTCCGAATTCACGATCAGGCCGTCGTCGGTGAAGGCCTCGTCGCCGACATCGACTGTCTCGGCCCCCTTCGGCGCGACCACGGGCAGCACTTCCAGCCCGTACTTTCGGGCGAAATCCAGATCGCGCTGATCGTGCGCCGGACAGCCGAAGATCGCGCCCGTTCCATATTCCATCAGGACGAAATTCGCGACATAGAGCGGAACGGTCCGGCCCGGAATGAAGGGATGCACGATGCGCAGGCCGGTGTCGTGCCCCTTCTTCTCCGCCGTCTCGATAACCTCTTCGGACGTCCCCATCCGATTGGCCTCCGCGACGAAATCGGCCAGGGCGGGGTCCGATGCCGCCAGCGCGCCGGTCAACGGGTGGTTGGGCGACAGGGCGCAGAAGCTCATGCCGAAGATCGTGTCGGGCCGGGTTGTGAAGACCTCAAGCCGGTCCTCCCGCCCCTCGATCTCGAACCGGATATGGGCGCCTTCGGAACGGCCGATCCAATTCTGCTGCATCAGCCGGACCCGGTCCGGCCAGCGGTCGAGATCTTCAAGCGCCGTCAGAAGCTCGTCGGAATAGGCGGTGATGCGCAGGAACCACTGGGACAGGGTCCGCTTCT
>CAYGKX010000050.1:11778-13762 GCA_964350225.1 uncultured Rhodospirillaceae bacterium
CTCGACCGGCGCGCCGGAGCGCCAGCCGCGGCCGTCGATCACCTGTTCATTGGCCAGGACCGTATTGTCGACCGGGTCCCAGTTGACCAGGCTTTCCTTCTTGTAGGCGAGACCGAGGCGGAGGAAATCGAGGAAGATCCTCTGCTGGTGTTCGTAATAGCCGGGGTGGCAGGTCGCCAGCTCCCGCTCCCAGTCGATCGACAGGCCCATCGACTGCAGCTGGCGCCGCATGTGCCGGATGTTGCCGTAGGTCCACTCGCCGGGATGCACGCCGCGTTCGATGGCGGCGTTCTCTGCCGGCAGGCCAAACGCGTCCCAGCCCATCGGATGCAGCACGTTGAAGCCGCGCGCCTTCTTGTAGCGCGCGACGACGTCGCCCATCGTGTAGTTCCGGACATGGCCCATATGGATGCGCCCCGAAGGATACGGGAACATGTCCAGGACGTAGTATTTGGGCTTTTCGGGGTCTTCGCCGACCTTGAAACAGCCCGCCGCGTCCCAGGCGGCCTGCCATTTCGGTTCGGCTTCGCGGAAATTGTAACGCGACATGGCGCCTTCGTTTCAATGGCCCGCGGCGGGCGCCAGGCGGTCGCGGCCGAGCCGCCGTCGCCCCGAAGGCGCCGCCCGGCCCGCGTCGCGTCCCGCTAGCTGCCGAGCGGGGCTGGGGTCGTTAGCGGTTCGAACCGCTGGTTCAGCGAACCTGTTCGCGCAGGCGGCGGGCCCGCTGCAGGATCACGTTCTCGAGGTCGGTCTGCGAGTTCGGATTGACTTTCTTCGCCACCCAGGTCCCGCGGGCGTTCTTTTCCTGCCGGAAGATCGTCACATCGACGGTGTCGGAACGCAGCTCCGGACCCGAGACGAGAATGTTCACGCGCAGCCGCTCGTTCGGGCTGCTCTCGGTAATGTACCAGTCGGTGGCGATGACACCGCCATACGGGTCCGACGTGCGCAGCGGCATGAAGGAAACTGCGTCCAGCGCGGCGCGCCAGGCAAAGCGGTTCACCGTGACCGTGGCAGTCGACGACCGGCCGGCCGCGCCCTTGGCATAGCCGCGCCGCATTCCTTCGGGGATGACGGACTCGGTCGACTTCGGACCGCCCGGCTCGTTCACGGTTCCGCTGGTCCCGGTTCCGCCACAGGCCGCCAGCGCGACCGCGGCGCCACACGCCAACATCGCCAGCCGACCCATCCGCGTCGCGGCATTGGGCATTGCGCCTCTCCTACGTCTTGGACATTGCTTCATGGTCAATGAAGGCCTGACGTTGCCAGGCCGGCACGCTATATACCACAAGTGATCCATAGGGAAAGAGCGCCGACGGGCGGCGGCGCCACTGCGTCCGGCGCACGTGTCCCGGAAGAACTTGACGGGGCCGTTCAAGTTCCACATTTATGGCGTGGAAATTATATCTAAAACACAGATTAAATCTGTGTAAAAAGCGAAAGTACCCGTATGTCAACTGGACCCGCGAACATCCGCCTGACCGACACCAGCGCCGCGCGCTCCGCCGCGACGGTCGAACCGGGCGCCGACATGTCGCCCCTTTACGTCGCCATCGTCGGGCATGTCGATCACGGCAAGTCGACCCTGGTCGGACGTCTGCTCCACGAAACCGGCTCCCTGCCCGACGGAAAGGTCGAGGCGGTCAGGGCGATGTCGGAGAAGCGCGGCATGCCCTTCGAATGGGCCTTCGTCACCGACGCCCTGAAGGCCGAACGGGACCAGGGCATCACCATCGATGTCAGTCACATCCGTCTGCGTACACAGCAGCGGCCCTACGTTCTCGTCGACGCGCCGGGCCACCGGGAATTCCTGAAGAACATGATCTCCGGTGCCGCCGCCTCCTCCGCGGCCCTCCTGGTGATCGACGCGGCGGAGGGCGTGAAGGAGCAGTCCCGGCGCCACGGCTACCTGCTTCACCTGCTCGGCCTCAATCAGGTCGTCGTCGCGCTCAACAAGATGGATCTCGTCGGTTTCGACCAGCAA
>CAYGKX010000050.1:13787-15294 GCA_964350225.1 uncultured Rhodospirillaceae bacterium
TCCGGGCCTATCTCTCCGACCTCGGAGTCGCGCCGCTGGCCATGATCCCGGTCTCCGCCCGGCACGGCGACAATCTGACGGCGCCGTCGGACAACATGGCCTGGTACAAGGGCCCCACCGTCGCGGAGGCGCTCGACCGGCTCGTCCCGCCCAGTCCGCCCCGTGACCTGCCGCTGCGTTTGCCGGTCCAGGATGTCTACAAGTTCGATGACCGCCGCATCATCGCCGGGCGGATCGAATGCGGCGCGCTGCGCGCCGGGGACACGGTGATGTTCTCGCCGTCCAACAAGACCGCGGTCGTCAAGTCGCTGGAAAGCTGGAACGCGCACGAACCCGTCTATGCCGGGCATGCGGGTCAGTCGGTGGGCCTGACCCTCGACGATCAGCTGTTCGTCGAGCGGGGCGAGGTCATCAGCCATGTCGCCGACCCCCCGGTCGAGACGACGGTCTTCCGCGGCCGGATATTCTGGCTGGCCGACCGGCCCCTGTCCCCGGGTGACAGTCTGACCCTCAAGCTGCATACCCTCGACACACCGGTGGTGGTCGAGGCCATAGAACGGGTCATCGATACGGGCGATCTCTCGCATGCGGCCGCCAGCACGGTACACAAGCATGACGTGGCGGAGGTTGTCCTCCGCGCGCGGCGCATGCTGGCGCTCGACCCTTACGACGATGTCCCGCGTCTCGGCCGCTTCGTGCTGGTCGACCGCTACGACGTCGCCGGCGGCGGCATCATCAGCATGGACGGCTATCCGGATCAGCGCGAACTGGTCACCCGGCGGTCGACCAACATCACGGCGGTCGAGCATGGCGTTACCGAACAGATGCGGATCGCCCAGAACGGTCACAAGGGCGGCGTCCTGTGGCTTACCGGGCTGTCCGGTGCCGGCAAGTCGACCCTGGCGATCGAGCTCGAACAGCGCCTGTTCCGCAAGGGCTATCAGGTCTTCGTGCTGGACGGCGACAATGTACGGCACGGACTGAACGCCAATCTCGGGTTCTCGCCGGAGGACCGGGCGGAGAACATCCGCCGTGTCGGAGAAGTGGCCGCCCTCTTCGCCCAGGCCGGCATGATCGTGGTGACCGCCTTCATCTCGCCCTATCAAAGCGATCGGGAGCGGGCGCGTGCGGCGGCGCCGGACGGCGTCTTTCACGAGATCTACATCAAGGCAGACCTGGAAACCTGCGAATCTCGGGATCCGAAGGGTCTCTACAAGAAGGCACGAAGCGGCGAAATTCGCGATTTCACGGGCATTTCCGCGCCGTATGAGCCCCCAGCGGAACCGGAACTCGTCATCGAGACCGACAAGCTGTCGGTCGAGGAGGCAATCGAAGCCCTGGCCGATCATGTCGGTCGCCATTTCCAGTACACCGCGCGCTAGGCGGGCGGACGATGTCCGACGCGCTCGACCGGCTCGGCGAAGTACGCGGTAAGATCGCGGCCGCCGCTCGCGAGGTGGACCGCAACCCCGCCGACGTCGCGCTCGTCGCGGTCTCGAAGACCCAC
>CAYGKX010000051.1:0-5826 GCA_964350225.1 uncultured Rhodospirillaceae bacterium
AGCTCGAGGCCGATCCCTGGGAGGGTGTCGAGGCGAAATACCCGGTCGAGGCGAAGTTCAAGGGCCGCGTCACCAACATCACCGACTACGGCGCGTTCGTCGAGCTGGAGCCGGGGATCGAGGGCCTGGTGCACGTCTCCGAGATGTCCTGGACGAAGAAGAACGTCCATCCCGGCAAGATCGTGTCGACCAGCCAGGAGGTCGAGGTCATGGTCCTCGACGTCGATCCGCAGCGCCGGCGCATCTCGCTGGGCCTGAAGCAGACCATGGACAATCCGTGGGACAGCTTCGCGGCCAACTACCCGCCGGGGACGGAGCTCGAGGGCGAGGTCAAGAACATGACCGAGTTCGGCCTGTTCATCGGGCTTCCGGGCGAGATCGACGGAATGGTCCACATGTCCGACATTTCCTGGAGCGAGAGCGGCGAGACCGCGATCGAGGGCTTCAAGAAGGGCGACGTGGTCAAGTTCAAGGTGCTTGAAATCGACGTCGACAAGGAGCGCATCTCCTTGGGCATCAAGCAGCTCGACACCGATCCGTTCGAGGGCGCGGTCAGCGGAATCGCCAAGGGCGCCGTGGTCACCTGCACGGTTACGGCGGTCACCGACGGCGGGCTCGAGGTTTCCGTCGCCGACGGGGCTCACGGCTTCATCCGCAAGGGCGACCTGTCGCGCGAGCGGTCGGAGCAGCGGCCGGACCGGTTCGCCATTGGCGAGAAGGTCGACGCCAAGGTCACCAACATCGACAAGAACAGCCGCAAGCTTTCGCTGTCGATCAAGGCCCGGGAGATCGACGAGGACAAGAAGGCGATGGCGCAGTTCGGTTCGTCCGACAGCGGCGCGTCCCTCGGCGATATTCTCGGTGCGGCCCTGAACAAGGCGGCCGAGAAGACCGACGGCGAGGACGACGCGGCCAAGAAGGTCGAGGCCAAGGCCGAGGAAACGACGGCCGGCGACGAAGCCGTCGCCGACGCGCCCGAAGCCGAAGAAAAGAAAGAGTAAGTCCTCGGCATGAGACGTTTCGGTCCGGCGGTTCCGCAGGTATCCTGCGGGACCGTCGGCCGGTCTCTCGTCTTCAGGGAAGTCCGGTGGGATTAGTGGGTCCAACAAACGATAGCGGATTTACGCCATGTCGCTGGACGCGGACGCCCGGGTTGACCGTTTTCGCCTCAAGCGCAAGCTGATTTTCTGGCGCGTTCTCGCGCTCGTCATCCTCGTCGCCGCCATTCTGTTCGCCGCAGGCCGCTTCATTCCGGGCTTCGGCGATTATGTCGCGCGGATCGACGTCGAAGGCGTGATCGTCGACGACGAAGCGCGCGACCGCCTGCTCGCCGAGATCCACAGGGATCCGCGGGCCAAGGCCCTCATTGTTCATATCGACAGCCCCGGTGGCACCGTCGTCGGCGGCGAAAAGCTCTATCGCCAGCTGCGCCGCATCGCGGAGAAAAAGCCGGTGGTCGCCGTCATGGGACAGCTCGCCACCTCCGCCGGCTACATGACCGCCATCGGAGCGGACTGGATCATCGCGCGCGAGGGCACGGTGACCGGGTCGATCGGCGTGATCCTCCAGACGCCCCAGATCGTCGGGCTGATGGAAAAGCTCGGCATCAAGATGACCATCGTCAAGAGCAGCCCGCTCAAGGCGGTGCCGAACCCTTTCGAGCCGTTGAGCGAAAAGGGGCGGGAGGCGACCAAGGCGGTGGTCGACGACATGTACGACCTGTTTGTCTCGATGGTCGTGGAGCGCCGGAAGCTTGACCGTCCTCGGGTTCTCGAGCTGGCTGACGGGCGCATCTATACCGGCCGCCAGGCAAAGTCGAACGGCCTCGTCGATGCCCTCGGCGGCATGTCGACAGCCCGCGAATGGCTCGAGATCAACCACAAGGTCAGCCAGAAACTACCTGTCCGGCGGCGCGAGGCGGACGGCAGGGATGGCTGGTCCTGGGTCGCACGTGCGATCCTTGGGCGAAATGCCGCACTTGTCGAGCGCGTTTCGCTTGACGGCTTGGTTTCCGTTTGGCACCCTGCGCTCCGCTGAGCCACTCAATAAAATCAACCACTTAACGGTCGATGTCACCGCGGGTGGCTCGGGTTGGGGAGTGGGGCTTCGGGGGCCGCTTTTCTGTTCCGGACCGCCTGACGGCGCGTCTTTCTTTCCGCGTACCGGACCGGGCAGTCGTGCCGGTTGTGGAACTCTCCCGTTGCGCCTTCGGAATCGATCTGCCGTCGCGCGTCCGCGCGGGAGCGGCCAAGAAACGGAAGAAAATGACACGATCGGAACTCATCCAGCGTCTGGCGGAACGCCACCCGGACCTGGTCCAGAAGCGCATCTTCGAGCGTATTGTCGCGACGATCTTCGAGGAGATCACCGACGCGCTCGCGCGGGGGGACCGGGTGGAACTGCGCGGTTTCGGGGCATTCTCGGTCAAGGAGCGGGAACCCCGGATCGGCCGCAATCCGCGCACCGGCGCCGCCGTCGCCGTCACGGGCAAGCGGGTGCCCTATTTCAAGACCGGCAAGGGACTGCGCGAGCGCCTCAACGGCAACTAAACGGCGTAAGCGGCGTTTCCCAGCCGGGGAACCAGTGTCGAGGCGAATATGTCCAGGATTGTCCTGTGGATTTGCGGCGTGGTGTTCGCGCTGATCGTCATCGCCTTCGCGGTGCATAATCTGGGCCGCGTTGCCGTCGACCTCTGGCCGCTGCCCTACACCGCCCACTGGCCGCTCTTCTTCGTCGTCCTCGTCTCCATCGCCATCGGCCTGGTCCTCGGCCTGCTCGTCGCCTGGTTCGCCGGCGGCCGGACGCGCAAGGTCGCCCGGGAACGGCGCCGCGAGGTGAAGACCCTGGAACGCAAGCTGGAGGCGACAGCGCCGCCGCGCGGCGACCGCCCGGCCCTGCCGGCGCGCTAGGCCCTGTCCTGTCTCCGCCTGCCTCGGAACACCCGATGCAATTTGTCGATGCCGATGCGGTAAACCGCCGCCTGCCCTGGCGCGACCTCGTTGAAGCGCTGAGGCGAATGTTCCGTGACGGCTGCACGGCGCCGACCCGGCACCATCACACGATCCCGGTGCCCGGCGGGGCCGACGCGACCCTCCTCCTCATGCCGGCCTGGCAGACCGAGGGTCCTTCGAATTCAGGGGCAGGCGGGCATGTCGGCGTGAAACTGGTCACCGTTTTCCCGGACAACGGCGCCCGCGGCCTGCCCGCCGTCATGGGAAACTACATGCTGCTGGACGGCGCCACAGGGGCGCCGGTGGCATTGATCGACGGACAGGCGCTCACGGCGCGCCGTACCGCCGCCGCATCCGCCCTTGCCGCCGATTATCTCGCACGAAAGGACGCCACCCGGCTGCTGATGGTTGGAACCGGCGCGCTGGCTCCGGGTCTGATCGCGGCCCATGCCGCCGTGCGTCCGATCCGAGAGGTCGCCGTCTGGGGGCGCCGGCGCGAGCGTGCGGCCGAGATCGCCGCCCGGGTCGCTGCAGACGCCGATCTTCCGGGTGTCGCCGTTCGCGCGGTGGTGGACCTGGAGACCGCGGTCGCGGAGGCCGACATCGTATCCTGCGCCACTCTCTCGTCCGACCCGCTGATCCGCGGCGCGTGGCTGCGCCCGGGGCAGCATCTCGATCTGGTCGGCGCCTTCCGGCCGGACATGCGGGAGAGCGACGACGACGCGGTGCGCCGGGCGCGCCTTTTCGTCGATACCCGCGACGGCGCCTTCGCCGAGGCGGGCGACATCGTCCAGCCGCTCGAAGCCGGCATCATCGCACGGGACGACATCGTCGCCGACCTGTGTGACCTGACCCGGGGCACGGCCGCCGGGCGCCGAAGCGATGCGGAAATCACCCTGTTCAAATCGGTCGGCACGGCCCTCGAGGACCTCGCCGCCGCGATCCTGGTTTGGGAGAAGAGCCAATGACCGTTGAGACAGCCGGCCCCAGCCCGGTTTATGTCGCCCTCGACTTGACGGACGTCGACGCGGCGGTCGCCCTGTCGCAAAGTTTGATCGGGCTCGTGGCCGGCGTGAAGCTGGGGTTGGAATTCTTTGGCGCGAATGGTCCGGCGGGGGTCGAGCGGGTGGCGGCGACCGGCATGCCGATCTTCCTCGACCTTAAGTTCCACGACATCCCGAACACTGTCGCGGGCGCCGTTCGCTCGGTGCTGCCTCTCGCCCCCCGCCTTCTGACGATCCATGCCTCGGGCGCGCCGGCGATGTTGCGCGCCGCGGTCGAGGCGGCAGGAGAGGCGGGCGACGCGGCGCCGACCGTCCTGGGCGTGACGATCCTCACCAGCCTCGACGGCGACGACCTCGCCGCCATCGGCATGCCCCCCGATCCGGACGCGCAGGTTCTGCGTCTGGCCGAACTGGCGCGGGCCAACGGGCTCGGCGGACTGGTTTGCTCGCCCCGGGAAGTGGCGCGGGTGCGCGCGGCAGTCGGGCCGGAGATGACCCTGGTCATTCCCGGTATCCGCCCCGCCTGGGCCGCGGCTGGCGACCAGAAACGCGTGACGACCCCGGCCCAGGCCCTCGCCGACGGCGCCGACTATCTTGTCATCGGCCGCCCCATCACCCAGGCAGGCGACCCCGCCGACGCGGCGCGGCGGATCGCGGAGGAGATCGCGGCGGGCTCGATGCCAGCCTGACGCCTCAGAAGTAGAACCGTCCGTAATAGAGCGCATAGATCAAGGCCCACAGCACCAGCGCCCAGGTCATCAGGCGCCGGAAGCCGAAGGTTCGGCGCAGAAGCCAGCCGAGGAAGCCGGCGACCAGGGCGACGAAGAAGGTGCGGGAGAGATAGGCGACGAAGGTGGCGAGGCCGAAGAAAAGCGGCTGGACCTTGGCCGCCGGCGCCTCTACGGCGAGGAGCTTGAAGGGCAGCAGCGAATAGGGATTGCCGACGACGGCGATCGCGTCCCACTTGCCGAGAAGTTCCCGGGCCTCGCGCAGGGCCTCCGCATTCACCGCGGGCAGCCACAGGATCAGGTTCCGCGCCTCCGCCGGCTCGGCCGCCGCGAAGAAATACAGTGCCAGGCCGCCTGCCACGGCCCCGAGGGTCGCGAAGAGACCGGCGAGGAGGACGGCATAGGTCCCGTGACGGAGGCCGATATAGGTCAGCCAGATCTCCGGTGCGACGAAAAAGACGCTCGCGTCGGCCAATCCCCCGATTGCCGCGATCGCCTTGCCCGCCCAGCCCAGGCGCGGCAGCCGGTCCTGCATCTCGAAGTCCGGCGCCACGAAGGCCATTCGCCCGTCCCCGTTCCTGTTATTCTTCCCTTAACCTCGATTCATAGCATCGCCGGAGCGTCCGGCCAATTTCGCTCGCCCTTGGCGCGGCGGCCCTCCTGCATTAGGTAAGGGGCGGACAAGGCAAAAGGACGCCCGATGAGCTGGCTCGACAATTTCGTTCGCCCCAAGATCCGCGCCCTGGTTTCGCGCGAGGTGCCCGACAACCTGTGGATCAAGTGCGGCGCCTGCGGACAGATGATCTTCCACCGCGAGCTGGAGGCGAGCCACAAGGTCTGCACCCATTGCGGCCACCATATGCGGCTGAGCCCGACGGAGCGGCTCGAGGCGCTGTTCGACGAGGGCGACTATACGCGGATCGAGCCGCCCAAGGCGGTGACCGACCCGCTGCGGTTCCGCGACCAGAAACGCTACTCGGATCGCCTGCGCGACGCCCAGAGCAAGACCGGCGAACAGGACGCCATCATCGTCGCCCACGGCACGATCTGCGGCAACAAGGCGGTCGTGGCGGCGCTGAGCTTCGAGTTCATGGGCGGTTCGATGGGGGTTGCGGTCGGCGACGGCCTGATCGCGGCCGCGCG
>CAYGKX010000051.1:5836-10445 GCA_964350225.1 uncultured Rhodospirillaceae bacterium
ATACATACCGGCTGCGCGAGGCCCAGGGAAAGATCGAGGACAAGTCGACCCAGAACGACGCCATCGTCGTCGCCCACGGTCTGATGGGCGGTCTGCCGGCGGTGATCGCCTGCTTCGATTTCTCCTTCATGGGCGGCTCGATGGGCGTGGCGGTCGGCGAGGGACTGGTCGCGGCCGCGCGGCTCGCCGTGCTCCAGCAGGCGGCGTTGATCGTCGTTCCCGCCTCGGGCGGCGCGCGCATGCAGGAAGGCATCCTGTCGCTGATGCAGATGCCGCGTACGACCATCGCGGTCGATGAGGTTAAAGAAGCCGGCCTGCCCTATGTCGTTCTCCTGACCGACCCGACGACGGGCGGCGTCTCGGCCAGCTTCGCCATGCTCGGCGACGTCGCGATCGCGGAGCCCGGCGCGAATATCGGCTTCGCCGGCAAGCGGGTCATCGAGGACACGATCCGGGAGAAGCTGCCCGAAGGATTCCAGAGCGCGGAATATCTTCTCGAACACGGCATGGTCGACATGGTCGTGCCGCGCGCGGACCTGCGCGACACGCTCACCCGCCTGCTGCGCCACCTGATGCGGCCGGAACCGGCGGCGGAGGTCGTGCCCCTCAAGAAGGGCGAAAAGGGCCCGGCGGAAAAAAAGGGCAGAAAGGACGCGAAGGACGCGGAGCATGTCGTCCTGGCGCTGCCCGACGGCGTGGCGAAGGAGGGCGACGGCCC
Organism: uncultured Rhodospirillaceae bacterium; assembly: GCA_964350225.1. Classification (GTDB taxonomy): domain Bacteria; phylum Pseudomonadota; class Alphaproteobacteria; order Bin65; family Bin65; genus CAYGKX01. Next base: position 6,555 of record CAYGKX010000051.1, read on the forward strand.
GATCATCGACGGCGACGTCAAGAAGTAGGGCCTTAAGTCCAGGCGGGCATCCGGACGTGACGGCGCCCCTCACCCCGGCCGAACGGCTCGCCGCCTGCCTCGACCGCATGACGCGGATGCATCCGCGGGTCATCGATCTTTCCCTCGACCGGGTCTTGCGACTGCTCGACCGGCTGGGCGCGCCCCATCTCCGGCTGCCGCCAGCGATCCATATCGCCGGAACCAACGGCAAGGGGTCTGTCCTCGCCTATCTCGCCGCGGCACTCGCGGCGGCGGGGCGGACCGCCCACAGCTACAGCTCCCCTCATCTGGTGCGCTTCAACGAACGGGTCGTCCTGAACGGCGAGATGGCCGGAGACGCGGAGCTGGCCGACGCGCTGGAGCGAACGGAGGCGGCGAACGAGGGCGGCGACATCACCTACTTCGAGATTACGACGGCCGCCGCTTTCCTCCTGTATGCCGAACGGCCCGCCGACTATCTCCTCCTCGAGACCGGGCTCGGCGGGCGGCTCGACGCCACCAACGTGATCGACCGGCCGCGCCTTACCGCCATCACGCCCGTATCGCTCGACCACCAGGCCTTTCTCGGAGATACGATAGAGGCCATCGCGGCAGAGAAAGCGGGCATCCTGAAACCTGGCGTCCCGGCACTGATCGGCCGCCAGCCGCTGTCGGCCGAAGGGGTCCTTCTGGCGCGGGCGGATACGGTCGGCGCGCCGGTCCGGCTCTGGGGCCGTGAGTTTCGGCTCGATGCCGGCGACAAGTATGTCGGACCTGCCTGGCATTTTCCCATGCCCGCCCCCTCTCTTCCGGGCGCGCACCAGCGGGAGAATGCGGCCCTCGCCCTCGCCGTCCTGGAGGCATTGGAAGATCCCGCGGTGACCCCGGACGTCGCGGCGGCAGGGGTCCGCCAGGCACGCTGGCCGGCGCGGCTGGAAGAACTGACCGGCCGGGTCCGGGTGCCGGAGGGCTGGCGCGTCTGGCTCGATGGCGGTCACAACCCCGCCGCCGGGGCCGCCCTGGCCGATTGGGCAGCGGGCCGGCCGGCGGCGGCAACGCGCCCGCTTCACCTCGTGGGCGCGATGCTCAAGGTGAAAGACGCGCGCGGCTTCCTCGCCCCGCTGGCACCGCACGCATCGACCTACCGGGCGGTGCCCATGCCGGACGGCCACGAGGCGCTCGCAGCGGACGAACTTGCGGAAATCGCCAAGGGCGCAGGCCTGGCGTCGGTCGCAACCGCGGCGGGCTGGCGGGAAGCCGTCGCCGATATCCTCTCGGGGCCGGGTACCTCCGGCGACATCCTCATCTGCGGATCGCTCTATCTCGCCGGTGCCGTCTTGGGCGACCTTGAGCGGAGCGTCGCGCCTCAGAAATAGGGCGTGCGCAACATCTCGCCGCTGAGGATCGCTTCAGCCAGCTTCAGCTCGTCGGGGCTCCCGACATGGTACCACTCGCCATCATGGCGGATGCCGTAAAGCCGCTCCGCCTCCAGCGCCTTGTCATAGAGACGGTTGAGCGAGAACTTGCCCGGGGTCTCGCCCTCGAACAGGCGCGGGTGGAGGATCTGGATGCCGGTGAAGAGGAAGGGGGCGATCTCCCATTCCTGGCGGCGGTAAAGGCGGCCGTCCGGCTCCATGGTGAAATCGCCCTTGCGGCTGTAGCCGACGGCGGTGACGGTGGGGTGCACGAGGAGAAGCGCGTCCATCCGCTCCGCGTCCCAGGCGTCGCGCATCCGGCTCATCGCCGGCACCGGTCCGTCGATCCACAGCGCGTCGCTGTTCAGGACAAAGAACGGCCCGTCGCCCAGTTTGGGCAGCGCCTTCAGGACTCCGCCGCCGGTCTCCAGCAGGTCCGCTTCGTCGGACAGGTCGATCGCCGGCGAGGTGCGTTCCTTCAGGTGCGCGGCGATCTGCTCGCCGAGATAATGCGTGTTCACGACCGCACGGGAGATGCCCGCCGTCTCGACATGATCGAGCGCCCGATCGAGCAGGGTGCGGCCGAGCACGGGCACGAGCGGCTTTGGAATGCTGTCGGTGATCGGGCGCATCCGGGTGCCCAGACCGGCGGACAGGACCATCGCCCGATCGATTGACCGGTCGATTGCGGGGTCGGTTTCCGGGTCGGCCGGGGCCGCGCCGCGCGATGCAGTCGTCGTCTCGTTCTTCGCCATCGTTCAGTCTTGTCTTGGGACGGTGCGCTCGCCCGGCGGAATGGCACGGTCGAGCCAGTCGCGCAAGGGCGCGAGCGCCGGGTGGGCCATGTCGCCCTCCAGGAGGCGCCAGACGCGCGGGATGTGCTGCAGATACACGGGCTTGCCGTCGCGAACCAGCAGCCGGGTGAAGATGCCGATGATCTTGCAGTTCCGTTGCGCCGCCAGGACGGCGCCGGCGGCCGTCAGGGCGTCGGGGTCCAGATCGGGAAAGGCGTCGAGGTACCGATGCCACAGGGCAGCACGCAGGTCCGGCGCGACATCCCGCCGGGCATCCTCCAGGAGGGAGACAAGGTCGTAGGCCACCGGCCCGATCAACGCATCCTGGAAATCCAGCAGGCCGCAGCGGGCGATCCCCTCCCGCCCGTCCAGCACCATCAGGTTGTCGACATGGTAGTCGCGCAGGACCAGGCTCTTCGGGACCGCCTCGACGAGGGGGAGGAGGGCGCGCCAGACGGCCTCGTAGGAAGCGATCTCCGCCTCGCTCGTATCCCGGCCCCGGACCGCCGGCAGATACCAGTCGGTCAGCAGACGCGCTTCGCGCAGGTAGGTTTTCGCGTCGTAGGGCGGTACCTCTGCGGCCGTCGCCCCGTCGTGCCGATGCAATGCGACCAGCGTGTCGATGGCGAGTTCGTAGAGCGGCGTTTCTTCGGCGCCGCCCGCGATTTCACGGGTATAGGTCGCGTCCCCCAGATCCTCGATGATGAGAAAGCCGTTCTCCGCGTCCGCGACATGGATCCGGGGCGCACTGAGGCCGAGGGCCGTCAGGTGGCGGGCGACCGTCAGATAGGGACGGACATCCTCCTGCGGCGGCGGTGCGTCCATCAGCATCGCCGGGTGCGGTCCGCCCACCAGACGCTCGTACCGCCGGAAGGACGCGTCGCCGGACAGGGGAAGCCGCTCGGCCGACGCCCAGGGGGTCCCGGCGAGAAAACGGACCAGCAGATCTTCGCGACCGCTCACCCGATCTCCTGCACTCGGTCGGCCCAGGCGCACGGGGCATCCAGGGTGATCGCCCGGCCTGCCGGGGTATTTCCAACGGCAAGGCGAACGATCAGCGCGTCGGCCGGCAACCCGTCGCCCCAGCGGTCCGGCCATTCGACGAGAAGGATGCCGCCGGCCCGCGCCTCGTCCAGGCCAAGTTCCTCGACCTCCGACGGATCGGCTAGGCGGTAGAGGTCGGCATGCCACACCGGCTCGCCGCCCAGGTCGTAGGTCTGGACCAGGGTGAAGGTCGGGCTCGGCACCTCGGCGATCCTCCGGCCCGCCCGCGCCGCCCGGGCGCGGATGAAGGCGCGGGCGAAGACCGTCTTGCCGGCACCCAGATCGCCGACCAATGCGATGGTGTCGCCCGGCCGGGCGCGTTCGGCCAGCGCGGCCGCGAGCCGCTCCGTCGCCTCCTCATCCGCGACCGTGACGCTGCGCAGGGTCGCCGCGTCGTCGGGTTCCGGTCTTGGTCGGGACTGGGGAATGGTCTATGACCCGTCTTTCGCCGGGCCCGGTCGCGGGCCGCAATCGCCCCTGCCTTAGCCGAAACCCCATGGCAAGTCCAGACGCCCACCCGGTCCCGCCCACGGACGCAGACACGCGAGAGACACACCGGACGGACATCGCCATCGTGGGCGCCGGGCCGGTCGGTCTTTTCACCGTCTTCGAATGCGGCATGCTCAAGATGCGCTGCC
>CAYGKX010000051.1:10455-15099 GCA_964350225.1 uncultured Rhodospirillaceae bacterium
GCTTGACGCGGCCGGCGGTCAATGCACGGCGCTCTACCCGGAGAAGCCGATCTACGACATCCCGGCCTGGCCGGAAATCGCGGCGGGCGATCTGGTGCGGCAGTTGATGACCCAGGCCGCGCCATTCGACCCCGTTCTTCACCTGGGGCAGCGCGTCGTTTCGCTCGACCGGATCGGGCGAGACCGGCTGCGGCTGACGACAGACAAGGGCACGGTGGTCGAGGCGGCCGCCGTGATGATCGCGGCGGGCGCCGGGGCGTTTGGCCCCAATCGGCCGCCCCTCGACGGGATCGAGGCATATGAGGCGGCAGGGCCGGGCCTGGGCGTCCATTACTATGTCGCCCAGCGTGAGGATTTCCGCGGCAAACGGATCGTCATCGCGGGCGGCGGCGACTCCGCCGTCGACTGGGCCCTGTCGCTCGCCGACATCGCCGAAAGCGTCGCCTTCGTCCACCGCCGCGACAAGTTCCGTGCCGCGCCCGACAGCGTCGCGCGCCTACGCGCGCTGGCCGGCACCGGCAAGGTGGAGATCGTCGTGCCCTATCAGCTCGCCGGTCTCGTGGGCGACGGCGGCCGGCTGGCGGCGGTCGAGGTTGCGACGCTCGACGGGGAAACCCGGCGTCTGACGGCCGACACGCTCCTGCCCTTCTTCGGGCTCGCGACCGACCTCGGACCCATCGCTGGCTGGGGGCTTCAGGCGGAGCGGCATCAGGTCCTCATCGACCCGGCGACCGGCGAGACGAACATTCCCGGCGTCTACGCCATCGGCGACGTTGCGGCCTATCCTGGCAAGCTGAAGCTGATCCTTACCGGCTTCGCCGAAGCCGCCCGCGCGGCGCACTCGGCCCATGCCCGGGTCTATCCCGACACCGCCCTGCATTTCGAGTATTCGACGACCAAGGGCCTGCCGGGGCGATAGCGCCGGCCGTCGTTCCACCGCCCTGTCACTCTGCCGCTTGGCTTTCGGCACCGTCGTCCGTGTCCTCCGGGCGCGCCGACTTGGCGGGCAGGACGCAGGTCACGCTCGTACCCTGGTCCGGGGCGGAGGCGAGGGTCATCGTGCCGCCGTGAAGCTGGATGAAGTTCTTCACCAGGGACAGGCCGAGCCCGACCCCGACGGAGCGGTTGTCGGGCGCCTTCCCGCGAACGAACTTTTCGAAGACCCGCTCCTGATCCGCCGCGGGGATGCCGATGCCGTTATCCTGGACCGTCAGCCGGACATTGTCGCCGTCCCGCACCGCCGACAGCACGATCTTGCCGCCCGGCGGCGTGAACTTGATCGAGTTCGACACGAGGTTGAAGAGGGCGTGCTTGAGCCGCCGCTCGTCGCCCTCGATCGTCCCGACGTCGTCGGGAACATGGGCTTCGAGCTTGAGCTCCTGTTCCCGCGCCCATTCGGTCGTCAACTCGACGACACTGGTTACCAGGTCCGACACCGCCAGTTCATCGATCTCCAGCATCATCCGCCCGGCCTCGATGACCGCAAGGTCGAGGATGTCGTTGATCAGCGCGAGCAGCCGGTTCGAGGCCTCGAGAATTCCCTCGGTATACTCGACCTGCCGTTCGTTGAGCTGGCCGAAATACTGGTTATGCAGGATCTCGGTGAAGCCGATGATCGTGTTGAGCGGCGTGCGCAGTTCGTAGGAGATGTTGGCGACGAATTCCGATTTCAGGCGGTCGGCGGCTTCCAGCGCGTCGTTGCGTTCGCGGAGCGCCCGCTCGACCCGGATCGTGTCGGTGATGTCGCGGAAGCTGATCAGCGCGCCGCCGTCCGGCAGCGGCACCACGCCGTAGGCGAGGACCCGGCCGTCGGTCCGGGTGATCCGGCCCGTCCGGGTCATGCGCCCGCTGACCCGTGCCATGAACTCGTCGCGATAGGCTTCCCAGTCGCCGCCATGGTCGATCTGGGCTTGCCACTTCTCGAGGAGGTCCCGCAGGTGCGGCCCGCCGTCCAGATCGGTCTCCGACATCTCCCACATGTTGCGCAGGACCGGGTTCGACAGGCGTACGCAGCCGTCCTCGCCGAACACGGCCACGCCCTCATACAGGTTGTCGAGGGTCGTCCGCTGGACGTCGATCAGGGTGTTGTAGCTGCGCTCCAGGGTCAGCTTGTCGGTCACGTCCTCGAAGGTCATCAGGAGGCCGCCCAGCGGGTGCGGCGAGATGACCATCCAGAGCGCCGTGCCATTCGGCAGGTGCATCAGCTCCTCGCGCGGCTCGATCAGGGACGTGAACCAGCCGAGCCACTCGTTCTTGAAGGCGCTGAAGTCGCCGGTCTCCGGCAGCATCCGGCGTTCGCGCAGGAGGTCGAGGAGCTCCAGCATGTCCGGCCCGCTTTCGAGCCAGAAGTCGTCGAGGTTCCACATCTTGGCGTAGGCGCCGTTGAAGAATTGCAGGCGCCTGTCGGGTCCGAAGACGGTGATCGCCGTCGCGAGACGTTCCAGCACATCGTCATGGGCGCGGATCAGGCGGTCGAGTTCGCGCTGGATCTGCTCCCGTTCCGTCCGGTCGATGGCATAGCCCGCGGTGTGCGTCCCGTCGGCGAGGGGGCGTTCTCCCAATTCAAAGAGCCGCCGCTCGCCGGCAACGACGAAATGCTCGGTCGCGGTCTGGGCCGCACCGCTGTCGAGCGCGCGTTCGGCGAGCGTCCGCGCGGTCGCCGCCGCCTCGCCTTCGGCCAGTTCCCGGCCCTCGTCGATGGCGGTGTCCCGGTCGGGCGCCTCGACGGCCGCGAAATAGCTTTCGTTGCAGTCGATCAGCCGAAGGTCGGCGTCCCGCGACCAGACCGGTACCGGGATGCTGTCCAGGATGCCGCGCAGGCGCCGGTTCTCCTTCTCCAGGTGCAGAAGGCCGCCGATCCGCTCCGTCGCGTCCTGAAGCCATAGCACCCTGAGCCGGTTGCCCTCCGGTCCCGCGCTGGTCCCGACGGCCTGGAAATAGCGCCGCCCGTCGGCGCCGCGCAGGGTCAGGTTGAAGCCGGCGCCGGTCTCGCGCAGGTGCCGGACGGCCTCGGCGAGGCTGGCGCCCCCCTTTGCATCCATTGCGCCGATCACGTCCTGAAAGCTTATCGGTCCACTGCGCAGGGTGCCGATCACCTGGCCCAGATTGGGCGATGCGACCGGCTCTCCCTCATGCCGCGTCCCGTCGCTTAAAGCCCCAGCGCCGGGAGCCCCATCGCGGGGGGACCACGTCATCGTACCCGCGCGCCCAGCCCTCAACGCCGCGTCGATCGACAGCCTCTCGGCCGTACTGGCGCGCAGCCGGCGATGCTGGCCGACCAGCCGGAAAACCAGCAGCATCAGGGAAAACAGGCCCAGCAGCGCGGCGATCCCGGCCCCGCCCACGACCCACCAGTTCGCGCCGCTTTCGTCGGCGTACCGGGCCTGCGCGGGCGATACGATCGCGGTCGCGCCGAAACCCGCCGCGGCGGCGAGCGCCGCGACGATCGGACGTTTCGGCCCGCGACCCGAACGGGGACGCACGGAATCGCGGCGTCTCCACACCGGCGCCGTCATGGCCGAAGTGTATGCAGGACGGAGTGTTGCGGCAACGCCGGCGGGGTTCTGCGGGATTTTCCAGACGGGCGCGACATGTCTCTTCTTGGAGGTCGGGAGACCCATTGTATTCGGAGCAATTCGCCGCTGAAATATCATAAAATATTTCAATAATTGGTTATGAAAACATGAATTCTCTGCCAAGATTTATTAATTTGATTCATTAATTAATGTAATTCGATCCCATTATTTTAGACATTTATCTTTTGATTCACTCTTTTCAACCGACGCTTGCTCTCTGATCGGTAGAAGAATTCCGGCGCCGGCCCGGCGACCGGAAGACGGCCTGAGGCCTGAGGGGAGAAGGCAATGGCACACGTGGTCACGGTTGAGGCGCCCGGCGGTCATGCGTCCAGTGGATACGCCAATGCAACGAAGCTCGTAGAGACGACCACGGCGCAACGGACATCCCGGCGCCGTACCGGTTGGCGAACGGCACTGCTCGCGACAACGGCCCTGATCGCCGCCGGGCTGGCGCTGCCGGAGAGGGGCGCGGCGGACCAGACCCTTGCGGGCAACCACAATGTCCCGCCCAACATCTCTGAGCCGGGTGTCCTGACGGTCACGGGCAAGCTGGACATTCGCTTCAACGGGACCGTACAGACCCAGCATCACGTGACAGACGGCGGTGAGGTCACGGTCTACACCGGCGGCATCCTCACGGTCACCGGTATCAAGACGATGCTGGACGGCGAATTCAGCCTGATTGGCGGCACCGTGGATGTCGGGGCGCTGTCGGTTCAGGGTGGCGACATTACGCTGAACAACGGCGAATTCACGGTTCAGACCACGACGACGATCAGCGCGGGGTCGCTGACCAAGAACGGGGCCTCCGAATTCCTGGCGACCGGCGCGCTTCTGGTCGAAGGCACCGGGGAGCTCAAGACAAACACCGATTTTACGGCCCTTGACGCCGTGACGATCACCGGCGGGAACATCCTGGCGAACCAGTCCTTCGGGGTGAACGCAGCCTTGCTCGTAAGCGGCGGAACCCTGAGACACAACAACACAATGATCGTGCAGGGCACGACCGCCGTCACGGGCGGCGAGCTCCAGTCGTACAACACCTTCACGGCGACCGGGGCCGTGA
>CAYGKX010000052.1:0-15074 GCA_964350225.1 uncultured Rhodospirillaceae bacterium
GCCCGTGCCCAGCCGAGCGCCATACAGCCGAAGACGGCGACATGGACGACATTGTCGCTCCAGAAATCCAGTAAGCCGCCCCAGCGCGATTCCTTGAACTTCAACCGTGCGAGCTCTCCGTCGCAGCCGTCGAGAATAGAGTGAAGCAGGAACAGCAACCCGCCAATCGCCTGAAGCCACACCGCCGAAAACAGGAAGAATGGCGCGGCGGCGAGACCGATGGCGCCGGTCACGAGCGTCATCTGGTTCGGCGTGACGGGCGTCGGCGCGAGGCGGCGGGACACCGCCAGCGACACCGGGCGCGCGATGCGGCTGGCGAGAAAGCCGTCCGTCTTCTTGACGAGCCCGCTCAGCAAGTAACGTTCGGCGGCCCGCCGATCCGCCGGTCGAGCCCCCTGGCTCCCCGACCGCGTCGAAGGCAGTCTGGGCGGGGGGCGTTCCAGCCCCAGGTCCGCCGGCGGACCGAGCTGTTCGGTCAACCGCTCCCCCACATCCGCAAGGTCCGACAGGTTCCGCGCATTCGTCTCGTCGAGCGCGGCCAGGGCGTCCGGCCCCGCGACGAGGAGCGCATCGCCCGCACGTCCCCATGCCGCAGTGTCCAGAGGCGCGGCCGCAGCGGCCGTCATCCAGCCCGGCTCCGCCACAACGTCTCCCGGGACGATCACCACCCGGGAACATCCTGGCAGGAGTGCCCCGTCCGCGAACGAGAGCCCAGCGCGTGCGGCGCTCAGCTTCAGCCGGTCGGCCGGGGTCAGACCAAGAAGCGGGCATTCGTCGTCCGGTCGTGGGCCGACCGTCAACAGCGCAGGATTGCCGGTGTCCGCTTGTGGATGAACGATGGATTCGACTTCCATGGCGCCGGACCTTATCCCGCCAACGGAGAGGATGAAAGCCGGCGGAAATGCAAGGGCAGCCATTTTCCGGTAGTATGTGCGTTCGTATAGTGCCGCCGAGCCTTGGGTTTGGATTTGTGTTGGAGCGTGCCGTGGAAACCGTGCTTCGCACCGCTTTCGCGCCACAGTTCGTGATTCTGTACATTTATGTCCTGTCCGCGATCTGGATCCACTTTCGCGGCCGGGACAGGCACCGCTTCTTGCGCCAGCTATCGGACCATTCGACCCTGATGGCGCCCATCAATTGCATCATGTACGCCTTCTCGGCGGTGCCCGGCCGCCCATTCGTGCCGGCGGAAGCCTTCCCGGAACTGTCGCACTTGCGCGACAATTGGGAAGCCATCCGCGACGAGGCGGTCGCCCTCTACGACCAAGGCCAGATCACCGGGTCGAAGAAGTACGACGACATCGGCTTCAACTCCTTTTTCCGGCGCGGCTGGACGCGGTTCTATCTCAAGTGGTACGGCGACTTCATGCCCTCCGCCGACGACAGCTGCCCGAAGACGATCGCACTTCTGAAAAAGGTGCCGTCGGTTCACGCGGCAATGTTCACGGTCTTGCCGGCCGGCGGCAATCTGGGCCGTCACCGCGATCCCTTCGCGGGCTCGCTCCGCTATCATCTGGGCCTGCGCACCCCCAACAGCGACAGCTGCCGGATCTATGTCGACGGGACGGAATACAGCTGGCGCGACGGCCAGGACGTGATCTTCGACGAGACCTACATCCACAGCGCGATCAACGAGAGCGACCGGGACCGGATCATCCTGTTTTGCGACGTCGAGCGGCCGATGAACAATGCCGTCGCCCGGGCGATCAACCACTTCTTCGGGGTGACCCTGATGCGCGCGGCCGCCGCACGGAATGTCGAGGGCGAGAAGATCGGCGTCCTCAACAAGGTCTTCGGTGTCGTTTATCCGGTTCGAGCCCGCCTGAAGAAGTTCAAGAAAGCCAACCGCCGCGGCTATTACGCGTTGAAATGGTCGATCAACGGCCTGTTGCTGGGGCTGCTTCTGGGCACGGTCGCGCTCCGCTTCCTCTGAGAGACCAATCGCCGGTCCGACTGCCGCACCAGGGCGACGAAGGCGCGCACGAGCGTACCGTCCTTGATCCCCGGCGCCGTCTCGACGCCGCTCGAGACGTCGACCGCATAGGGACGATAGCGCGCGATCGCCGCGCCAACACCTGGCGGATCGAGCCCGCCCGCAAGAACCAGCGGGCCGAGTGCTGCCGTAGCGAGAATCCGATCCTCGCCGGGCGCGATGCCCGCCCCGCCGTAGGTGCCCGCCGGTGCTCCGTCGACCACGAATGCCGATGCGGGATATCCCCGGAGCGACGCTGGAACGGATCCGCCATGAACCGCGCGCCAAACCGGTCGTGGCAGCTGCCGGGCGATGTCGGCGCGCTCGGCGCCGTGGAGCTGGACAATGTCGAGGCCGACGGTCCGGACGGCCTTCTCGATTTCGCCGGGTGTCTCGTCGACGAAGACGCCAATCCGCCGAACGCTGGACGGGATCGCGGCGGATATGGCCCGCGCCGCGTGCGGCGTCACGTATCTGGGGCTGTTGGGCCAGAAGACGAAGCCCAGCGCATCCGCCCCCGCCGCCGCCACCGCCTGCGCGTCTTCGATCCGCGTGATGCCGCAGATTTTGACGAAGGTCATACCAGAAATTCCCGGAGCTTCGTCGACGGGTCCTCCGCCCGCATCAGCGCACTGCCGATCAGAAGGGCATCGGCGCCCGCCCGGCCCAGCCGCGCCGCGTCGGCGCGCTTTTCCACACCGCTTTCCGCCACCCCGACCACATCGTCCGGCAACAGCGGCAACAGCCGTTCGGCGACGGACAGGTCGACCGCGAGGCTGGTCAGGTTCCGGTTGTTGACGCCAACGATCTCCGCCCCGGCGTCGAGGGCGGCGCGCAGTTCCGCCTCGTCATGGACCTCGACCAGCGCGTCGAGCCCGGCCTCCGCCGCGCGTTCGACGAACTCGCCTGTCCGCTCGCCGAGGACCGCGACGATCAGAAGAACGGCATCGGCGCCCGCCACCCGGCTCTCCAGGATCTGGTACGGGTCGATGACGAAATCCTTGCGCAGGACCGGCAGGGGCACCCGATCGCGGGCCGTGAGGATGTCGTCGATATGGCCGCCGAAATGGTTCGGCTCCGTCAGGACCGACAGGGCCCGGGCGCCCGCGCCATAGTATGTCTCGGCGACCTGACTGGCCTGCGCGGCGGGCCGGATGGCGCCGGCCGACGGCGAACGGCGTTTGATCTCGGCGATGATCGACGGCCGCGGCTTCATGAGCGCCGCCTTGAAATCCCGCCAGGCCGGCGCGAGCGGCAGACGGTCCTCCAGCGCCTCGACGGGTATGGTGCTGCGCGCGACCGCGACGGCTTCACGCCGCGCCTCCACGATGGGGTCAAGCCGGTTCATGCCGCCCTCCGATGGACGGTGGAGAGGGCTTCGAGCTTCGCGCCGGCACGGCCCGAATCGATGGTTTCCGCCGCGAGCGTCGCGCCGGCGCGGAAGTTCTCGGCAGCGCCCGCCGCAACCAGAGCCGCGGCGGCGTTCAGAAGTATGCCGGTGCGGGCCGGGACCTGCTCGCCCTCCAGAACGGCGCGGATCAGCCGAGCGTTCTCGTCGGGCGTCCCGCCGCGGATGCTGTCCATGGGCGTCGGTGCCAGTCCGAAATCCTCCGGCGTCACGGAATAGCGCGCCAGGCGGCCATGGAAGACCTCCACCACATGTGTCACGCCCGAAGGTGCCACCTCGTCGAGCCCGCACTCCGCCGAGACGACCAGGGCGCGATCCACGCCGCCGGCGGCGAGCGCGGCGGCAAGCATGTCGGCGCGGGAGGGATGGTAGACCCCCACGAGCTGCGAGCGGACGCCGGCCGGATTGGTCAGCGGACCGAGCAGATTGAAGAGCGTGCGGACGCCGAGCGTCTTTCGGATCGGGGCCACTGCCTTCATGGCCGGATGGAAATGCGGCGCGAAGAGGAAGCCGAAACCCGTGTCTCCGATCGAACCCGCCACGTCCTCCGGGCCGTGATCGACGGAGAGGCCGAGGGCTTCGAGCAGATCGGCGCTGCCGCATCGGGACGAGACAGACCGGTTGCCGTGCTTGGCGACCTTCACACCCGCGGCGGCGGCGACAAGGGCGGCCGCCGTGGAGAGGTTCAGCGTGCCCTTGCCGTCGCCGCCCGTGCCGGCGGTGCAGAGGTCCGCCCGCTCGGCAAGCGGGACAGGTACGGCGCGGTCGCGGAAGGCCGCCGCCGCGCCGACCAGTTCGTCCACCGTCTCGCCCTTCACCCGCAGGCCCATCAAGAGGCCGGCGATCTGGGCAGGCGGGCAGTCCGCGTCGACGACGGCGCCGATCGTGTCGGCCATCTCGTCGCGATCGAGATCTTCGCGCCGGGCAATCTTCTCCAGGGTTTCGTTCAACATCTCTCTTGTCTCCAGGGTGTCTTGTTCGGTTTCTGCTGCGGTCGGGGGTCGGGAATTCAGGCTTTGGGGTTCGGGCTTTGGGGTTCGGGCAAAGAAAAAGCCCGCCGGAAGGTTTTTCCGGCGGGCTCTCGCTAACGAGATGGATCCGAGGGTTCTAGTCAGGCACGCAGGTGCCAGCCCCGGACGAGCCCCTGTCGCCAAGCCACCACCATGCCGCCGCAGCCGGAACCGCCACGGCCGAGATCGGCGCGGTCGGAACGGTCAGACGGTGGGTACGGGCTGGCGCCACGAGGGTCTCCAAATTCGATATGGTCATCGCCTAATACGGGCGAACGCTGCGAAGTGTCAACGGGCTTCTCGCATCGCCCGCGAAAAATCTTGTGCGAGTGTGCCGATGGCGCCGGACGGATCGGTGCCGCTGCCGACCGCGACTTCTACTGCCGCGACAAAGGCCGTTCCGACCGCCAGGCCTTCCGCGAGTGGCGCCATCCGGCGGGCCAGATCTGGTGTCCGAATGCCGAAGCCGAGCACGCGGGGGACAGACGTAAAGTTTTGAACTCTCTCAAGAAATGAACTGGCGCGCTCGACATCCGGCGCATCGCCGCCGGTCACCGCCGCGCCGGCGCAATAGACGAAGGGCGGCTCTCCCGAGAGGCGCTGCCGGAGCATCTCGTCGTCCATGCCCGGCCCGACGATTGGGACGAGGCCAAGCCCCGTCATCGCCGCCATCGGCGGCCACCAGGGAAGGCCGGCCTCGGGCAGGTCGACAACCAGAAGTGCATCCACGCCTGCCGCGGCGGCGGCCTGGAAGAGCGGGCCGGGGCCGGCCTCGCGGACGGTCTCGGCATAGAGCAGGAGAAGGATCGGCAGATCGGGGCACCGCCGCCGGATGTCCGCCGCGCCGGCGATCGCCGTCGTCCAGTCCGCGCCCGCCGCGCGGGCGCGCCCATGGGCGGCGCGGATCGTCGGCCCGTCGCGCATCGGATCGCGGCACGGTACGCCGATTTCGAGAAGGTCGGCATGAACGGCGAGCGCCCGGAGCGCGTCGCGCCCCTGCGCCGGGTCCGGGTCGCCGGCAAGCGCATAGGCCGCGAGCCCCGTCCTGCGACGGGCCGCCAGACAGTCGAACCGTTCGGCAATCCGCTCCGTCATGTTCGGAACGCCTCTCTCCCGTGCGCCCCGCCTTCTTGGCGGGTCGCCCTGCCCCTGCTAAAGGATTGCGCCAGAAGAAACCAGAAGACGCCAGAAGACACAGGAAACGCAACCGAGATGTCTGCCACACCCATCCGCCCCCGGCGCAGCCTGATCTTCGCCCCGGGGAACAAACCCGACATGTTCCCGAAGGCCGTCGCCACCGGCGCCGACATTGTCTGCGTCGACCTGGAAGACGCCGTCGCGCCGCACCACAAGGCGGATGCGCGCGCAGCGACCGTCCCGCTTTTCGCCGGCGATCTTGCGCAAGACCTGTCCGGCCCGGAAAAGATGGTACGGCTGAACGCCCTCTCCTCCCCGGACGGTGTACGCGATCTCGCCGCCTTCCTCGACGCCGCCGCCCTGCCGCACGGCTTCATGCTGCCCAAGGTCTCCTGCCCGGACGAAGTGCGGCTGCTGGACGAGGTCCTGACGGAGGCCGGCGCGAAAACCCGCCTCCACGTCATCGTCGAGACCAACCGGGGTCTCGATGCCGCCGTCGAGATCGCCAAGGCGAGCGACCGCATCGCCTCGCTGCTCTTCGGCGGCGTCGACATGGCGGCCGACCTTCGGACACCTGGCGGCTGGGAGAACCTGCTCTACGCCCGGTCGCGCGCCGTCCACGCCGCCGCCGGTGCCGGCGTCGACCTGATCGACGTGCCCTGGCTGGACCTCGAGGATATGGACGGCATGGCGCGTGAGGCCCGGGCGAGCCGCGACCTCGGTTTCACCGGCAAGGGCGCGATTCACCCGAAGCAGATCCCTGTCCTGAACGAGATTTTCTCGCCGTCCGATGCAGAGATCGCACGGGCGCGGCGCATCATCCAGGCGTTCGACGAGAGCGACAGCGGCCTCGTCGTGATCGACGGCAAGCTGATCGAAAAACCCGTCCTGCGGACGATGTACCGCGTCGTCGCCGTGGCGGAGGCCGCCGGCCGGTGACCGACGGGGACGGCCGCGCGGAGACCGAGCACGCCGCCGGCCCGGGGCTGTTGCGGGTCGTCCTGGTCGTTTTCCTGCCCTTCGCCGGCGGCTATTTCTTCTCCTACCTCTACCGGACGATCAATTCCGTCCTGGGCAAGACCCTGATCGGCGAGCTGGGGTTGAGCGCGGCAGATATCGGCCTGCTGACCGCCGCCTATCTCCTCGCCTTCGCCTCCTCCCAGATCCCGCTCGGTGTCGCGCTCGACCGGTTCGGCCCGCGCCGGGTCAATGCCGCCCTACTGTGCGTCGCCGCCGCGGGCGCGGTCGTCTTCTCTCTGGGCGAAGGGCGCGACATGCTGATGGTCGGCCGCGCCATGATCGGGCTCGGCGTCTCCGCTGCTCTGATGGCCTCCTTCAAGGCCATCACCCAGTGGTTTCCGCGCCAGCGCTGGCCTCTGGTCAACGGCTGCTTTCTCGCATTCGGCGGGTTCGGCGCGATGGCCGGGACGGCCCCGGTCGAATTCGCCCTGGGCTATACCGACTGGCGCGGCGTCTTCCAGGGCCTGGCGGTGGGCACCGCCATTGTCGCCGCCCTGATTTTCTTCATCGTCCCCGACCACCCGGATCGGGGTCCCAGGCAACGCCTGTCCGACCAGATCCGCGGACTGAAGGTCGTATACGGCAGCCGCATTTTCTGGGCGCTGGGTCCCGTCGCAATCGCGAGCCTCGCGGCGAACCTGGCCATCCAGGGGCTGTGGGCCGGCCTTTGGCTGCGCGATGTCGCGGCCTTCTCGCCCGACAGGACGGCGGCGACGCTCCTCGTCCTCAATATCGGGATGACAGCCGGTTTCCTCGGCATCGGGACCCTTGCCGATCTCCTGCAGCGGCGCGGAATCGCGATCGGCACCACGATGGCATTCGCCATACTCGCCTTCATCCTGGTCCAGGCCGGCATTGTCCTGGAGGTTCATGTTCAGGGCGTATGGCTCTGGGCGCTGTTCGGCTTTCTCGCCAACGCGTCCATCCTCAGCTACCCGATCATGGCCGGCCATTTCCCCATCGAATATGCCGGCCGGGCGAATACCGCGATCAACTTCGTCTCGTTCGTGGGCGCATTTGCCGCACAATATGCCGTCGGCGGTATCATCGACCTCTTCCCAGCGGGACCCGGCGACACGTATATTCCGGCCGCTTACCGGGCGGCTTTCGGCACGCTACTCGCACTGCAGATTGCCGGCTTCCTTTGGTTTCTTTATGCTTTTCGGCGCGTTGGGCGGCCCGCGGCAAGCGACGCGGCCTGACGCACGCGCCCAGCGGGGGAGAGCGTAACTGACAGATCCTGAGACCACGCTTCGCGTCGCCGTCATTGGCGTCGGCTATTTCGGCAACCTGCACGCGTCGAAGTTCGCGGCCGCACCGGGCGCGGAACTCGTCGCCGTGTGCGACACGGACGCCGCCCGCGCGGAGGCTGCGGCCCAGCGCCACGGGACATCGGCGGTCACCGACCATCGAGCGTTGATCGGCAAGGTCGACGCCGTGGCGGTCGTCGTACCGACCCGGGCCCATTTCGCGGTCGCCAAGGACTTCCTCGAAGCGGGCGTCGACGTCCTGCTCGAAAAGCCGATGTGCGAGACCCTGGAACAGGCCGACGGCCTGATCGCCCTTGCCCGGGAAAAGGCTTGCATCCTCCAGGTCGGCCATCTGGAGCGCTACAGCCCGCTGATCCGGGCGCTGTCAGGTATCGTCAAGAAGCCGGGTTATATCGAGACCCACCGTATTTCCCGCTTCCACGGCCGGGGCACCGACACGACGGTGATCCTGGACATGATGATCCACGACATCGACCACCTGCTTCAGATCGTGGGCGCCCCGATCGCCCAGATCGACGCGGTCGGAGTCCCGGTCCTGAGCGACGCGGAAGATATCGCAAACGCGCGCATCCGGTTCGAGAACGGCTGTGTCGCAACCGTGACCGCGAGCCGGGTGAGCTGGAAGGTCAAGCGCACCCTGCGCGTGTTCCAGCCTGACGCATATGTCGTGGTCGACATGGGCGAGAACCGCATGGTCGTCATGGAACGGACAGGCGGCGACGGCAAGCCTGTGAGCCTGGGCGCGCAGGAGAAGAAATACGACCCGGTCGACCTGCTCGCCCTGCAGGCGGAGCATTTCCTGGACTGCGTCCGGACACGCCAGGAACCGATGGTGACCGCGGCAGGCGTCCGCCCGGTCCTCGCCGCCGCGCTGGAGATCACGGAGCAACTACGTCACTGGCGCGCGCGATTCGGTTGAGTGTCGTCTCTGGCAAGTTCCGACATCCGATCCTTCGACAGGCTCAGGATGAGGATAACCCTATGAAGCAACATCCCTCATCCTGAGCCTGTCGAAGGATGCGAAGACGCGCTCCCTTACCGGCCTACCCCGGCCGCAACTGCGCCCGCAGGAACGCGACATTCGCGACCAACCCGGGCAGCAGCCACTGGAACAGGCGACAAACGGCGAGCGCCTCATCAACCTGCCCGTCCTTCGCGGCGGCCTCGCGCAGCGCCTCCCCGGTCAGCCCGCCAGGGTTCGGAAGCGCCGCCGCGATCGCCATTGCCCGATCGTGTATGCGCCCGCAGAGATCCGCGTAGTCGGGGCCCGTCACGAACGGCTTCAGGTCACCCCACCCGAGCGCCCAATAGCTCGGCCAGCGGGCGAAGGCGCGATAATCGGTATTGACGAAGGGCAGGCCCAGGGTCGCCATCACATCGTCATAGACGGCCCGGGTCGGTGCGTCGGCATGGTGCCGTTCCATCAATACGAAGGGGACCGAGACATCGGGAGCATGCCGCCCCTCGAAGGCCGGCGCCGGTCTCTCCGGCGCGCCTATGCCGTCGCCTTCGAGGAGCAGCCGGGCCATCGTGGCGAAGACCAGATACGGGAAATTGCCGTGGGAGAAGACTTCCACCGTCTCGCCGATCTGGCCGATCTCGCGCAGGGCGTAGCCGGCTTCGGCGAGGCGGGCGGCGATGGGTGGCGGCGCACCGGCCTCGACCTCGGCCTCGACGAAGGCGCGCAGGCCCCGGCAGCCGTCGACGAACGGCGCGCTGATGCAGAGCGGGCGGAGACCGGTCCAAAGGCAGTCGTAGAAATTCCGGTAATGGGCGAAGGCCATCGTCACGACGCCCATCCAGGGGACCTGGAAAACCGTCTTCATGTCGTCGTAGCGGGCCCGGAGGTCCGGGTCGGCGAGATATTCGGGGACGGGCCGGACCGGCGGGACGGGATCGGGCTTCAGGCGGGGCAGCATCGCGGCCTCGTGGAAGGATCGGTGCGGAACCGGAGCAAGCGGGTATCCGGAGCGCGGTCACTTTGCACGCCCCGGCGGGCCGTGTAAAACGTAGCCCGGTGCGGAGGATGCGCCGAAACGCCCGGAAGCCCCATGCCGACCCTGACCGTCGCCGACGCCGAAACCATGCTGGCCGATTTCTTCGCCCCCTGGGTCAAGGACTTGAACCTGTCCTTCGATGCGATCGGACCCGACGAGGTCGTCCTGCGCATGCCGTTTTCGGAGAAGCTGTACCGGATCGGCGGGACCGTCTGCGGACAGGCGCTGATGGCGCTGGCCGACACGACGATGGTCTTCACCGTATCTGCCGCGCTCGGCGAGTTCCGCCCCATGACGACGGTCAACCAGTCGACCAACTTCATGAAACCGATCTCGAACGCAGACGTCATCGCCCGCGGCCGGCCCCTTCGGATCGGCAAGTCGATGGCCTTCGGCGAGGTTCTGTTGTCCGCCGACGGCACGGACGCCCCGGCCGTCCAGGTTTCCTCCGCCTATGCCCTGCTCCCCGCCTAGCCCTACCCGAAAGATCCACGACCCATGAGCGACATCGACACCATCGTCATCATCGGCGCCGGCCATGCCGGCGGACGCGCCGCGCAGGCGCTGCGCCAGGACGGTTATACCGGCCGCATCGTGCTTGTGGGCGAGGAGGACTACCCGCCCTACGAACGCCCGCCCCTGTCGAAGGAGCTGCTCTACGGCGACGACGGCCTGGAAAAAGCGCAGCTGCACGCACCGGAATGGTATGGCGAGCACGATGTCGAGTTGATCAAGGGCAACAAGGCGACTGCCATCGACCCGGCGGCGCACGAAGTGACGCTCGCCGACGGCACCAAGCTGTCGTATGGCAAGCTGATGCTGACCACCGGCGCCCGCGTCCGGAAGCTACCCGTACCGGGCGCGGATCTCGAAGGCGTCTTCTACATCCGCGACTTCAACGACACCCAGTCGATCCGGGCGAGGCTGAAGCCGGGCACGAAGGTCGTCGTCATCGGCGGCGGCTTCATCGGGCTGGAAGGTGCGGCCAGCGCGAAGGCACGCGGCTGCGACGTGACGGTCCTGGAGGCGTCTGACAGGCTGATGGGGCGTTCCGTCGCGCCCGAGATCGGCGCCTGGTTCGCCGACATGCACCGGGCCAAGGGTCTCGACCTCCATCTCGGCGCCCAGGTGAACGGCTTCGAGGGCGACGGCAAGCTGGAGGCGGTGGACGTCGCGGGCCAGCCGAAGATCCCGGCCGACCTCGCCATCGTCGGCATCGGCATCGTCCCGAATGTCGAGCTCGCCCAGGATGCGGGCCTCGCGATCGACAACGGTATCGTCGTCGACGAATACGGCCGGACGTCGGATCCCGACATCTATGCCGCGGGCGACGTGGCCAACCAGCCGAACAAGTTCACGGGGCGGCGCCTGCGGCTCGAGAGCTACCAGAACGCCCAGGACCAGGCGATGGCGGTCGCCCGGAACATGGTCGCGGACGAGCCCAGGCCCTACGAGGACAGCCTGTGGGTCTGGTCCGACCAGCATGACGTCAACCTGCAGATGACCGGCGTCCCGGACGACTGGGACGAACTGGTCTGGCGCGGCGACCGGGAGGCCGGCAGCTTCATGCTGTTCTACCTGAAGGACGGTCACATCGTCGCCGTCAACACGGTCAACAACGGCCGCGAGATGCGCGCGGCCCAGCGCCTGATGCAGAGCGGCAAGACCTTTACCGCCGAGCAGCTGTCGGACGAGAGCGTGCGGCTTCTGAAGCTCGCCAAGGACTGACACCACACCAGGGGGACACGACCATGGCCAAGGCCTTCGCCTCCGCCGCCGACCTCGACGACAAGAAGGTGACGTTCGAGCCCCTCGCCAAGGGTGTCTATGCCTATACGGCCGAGGGCGACCCGAATGCCGGCGTCATCGTGGGCGACGACTCGGTGATGGTGATCGACGCGCTGGCCACGCCGTTCCTCGCGCAGACCCTGCTCCGCGAGATCCGGAAGGTCACCGACAAGCCGATCAAGTACATGGTGATGAGCCACTATCACGCCGTGCGCTGCCTGGGGGCGTCGACCTTCCGGCCGGACGTCGTGATCGCCTCGACAAACACCCGCGACCTGATCGCGGAGCGCGGGCGGCAAGACTTCAAGAGCGAGGCGGACCGCTTTCCGCGCCTCTTCAAGGGCATCGAGACGGTGCCCGGCCTGACCTGGCCGACCGTCACCTTCGACCGCGACATGACGGTCTGGATGGGCAAGCGCGAGATCAGGATCATCCACCTTGGCAAGGGCCATACAAAGGGCGACACGATTGTCTGGCTGCCGAAGGAGAAGGTCTGCTTCTCCGGCGACCTGGTCGAGGCCGGGGCCACCCCCTATTGCGGCGACGCCTATCTGACCGAGTGGTCGGATACCCTGAAGGCGCTGAAGAAACTGGGCGCGCGGAAGCTGGTGCCCGGCCGCGGCCCGGCCCTGAAGTCGCCCCAGAAGGTGGTGGAGGCCATCGACGGCACGCGCGGTTTCGTCAAGGACATGCTGGGCCATGTCGCGAAGAGCGCGACGGCCGGGAAGAGCCTGAAGGAAGCCTTCGACGATAGCCACAAGCGGATGAGCCGCAAATACGCCGACTGGACGATCTTCGAGCATTGCATGCCCTTCAACGTGAGCCGCGCCTACGACGAGGCGAAGGGCGTGACCGATCCGACGATCTGGACGGCCAGGCGCGACAAGGAGATGTGGGCGGCGCTGCAGGGGTGAACGTGCGAGCGGTCGAGCGTGGAGCGCGATGTTCGACATGGACCCCGGATCAAGTCCGGGGTGGCGCGGTGTTTGCCACCGAGGTCATCGCCACCCCGGCCCCCGAGCCGGGATCCACGTTGAAGACGCACGCGATGTGGACGAATGTGGAAACGTTTCCTGTGAATCGCGGGGATAACCCGGCACCCCACCGGCCGCGTTCGGGAAATTCCTTGCTGCCACTGTGGACAGCCGGCGTACAACCGGCCGAAACCTACTTAACCATCTGAAACAAAACAATAAACGTTGCCCGCCTTACGCCATTCGGCGATTGTGCGCGGCTTGGGAAGGGCGGATTTTCGGGACGTGGCGATGAACGACATGACCAGTGGGACGGCGAGGCGCAAGGCCGACCGGAATGCCGGCGGTACGGGCATCCTGCCGGACTGGCAGATTGCCGGGCTGATCGAGGACGGCCTTCTGAAGGTCGACGCGCCGACCATCGACGGACAGATCCAGCCGGCCTCCATCGACCTGCGCCTGGGCACCGTCGCGCACAGGGTGCGTGCGAGCTTCCTGCCCGGGCCGGAGCATTCGGTCGAGGAGAAGATCGAGAAATACGGCCAGTACAAGATTGACCTGACTGACGGCGCGGTGCTGGAACGCGGCGGCGTCTATATCGTGCCGTTGATGGAGAGCCTCAACCTGCCGGCGCGCCTGTCGGCCATCGCCAATCCCAAGAGCTCGACCGGCAGGCTCGACATCTTCACCCGGCTCATCACCGACAACTCGTCTGAGTTCGACCGGGTGCGCGCCGGCTACAAGGGCCGGCTCTATGCCGAGATTTCGCCGCGCACTTTCTCGATCAAGGTCCGGCCCGGAACGCGGCTGAGCCAGCTCCGCCTACGCCGAGGGGCCTCGGCCACCTCCGACGCGGCGCTGAAGCGCCTGCACGAGCGCGACCAGCTGGTCGACGACGCGGCGGGGCCCGCGGCCATCGCGGAGGGCAAGCTCGCCGTGCGCATCGACCTGACCGGCGACCCCAGGACAGGCCTCGTCGGCTACCGCGCCAAACGCGATGCGGGGGTGATCGACTTCGACCGGCCTGGCGAATACGACCCGCAGGACTTCTGGGAGCCGATCTATGCCCGGAAGGACAATTTCATCGTCCTGAACCTGGACGATTTCTACATCCTGGCCTCGAAAGAGGCCGTCAGCGTCCCGCCCGACCATGCAGCGGAGATGGTGCCCTACGACACCCTGGTCGGCGAGTTCCGGGTCCATTATGCCGGCTTCTTCGACCCCGGCTTCGGCCACCGCGACCATGGCGGCGAAGGCAGCCGGGCGGTCCTGGAAGTGCGCCCCCACGAGGTGCCCTTCATGGTCGAGGACGGCCAGATCGTCGGCAAGCTCACCTACGAACGCCTCGCCGCCGCACCCGAGCGCCTCTACGGCCGGGACATCGGGTCGAACTACCAGGCCCAGGGGCTGAGGCTGTCGAAGCACTTCCGGCAGGAGTGAGGCCACCGCTGGGCCTCATGCGGACGGGCGCTTCATCGTGTCCTTCGACAGGCTCAGGACGAGGGTGGTTAATTGAGGTGAAGGGCAACGCTTCCAGCGGATTGGCTCAACAACAAACGCACACCTCGTCCTGAGCCTCCTCATGGTGAGCCTGTCGAACCACGAAGGACGCGATCCTGGGCTCCTGCGTCAGACGCCGCGAGGTCCGAGCTGCGCTCAATATGTGCCAGTAGCGCCCCCCTTTGCCCTCACCGCCAAGACCACCAGCATCACCCAGCCGACGATGAAGAGCGTCCCGCCAACTGGCGTTGCATAGACGACCGCGCGCAATCCGGTCAGTGCGAGTACGTACAGACTGCCGGAAAAGAGCAGGATGCCGACCGCCCAGACCGCGCCCGTCCAGGCGGCGAGGCGCGAGGGGCGCCAGAGGGCGAGGGCGCCGAGGCCGAGGAGGGCGAGCGCATGGACGAACTGGTAGAGGACCCCCGTCTCGATCCAACCGAGGGCCTGCGGCGCCAGCCTCGCCCTGAGGGCGTGCGCGGCGAAGGCGCCAACCGCGACACCCGTCGCGCCGGCGAGCCCGGCAAGGAGGAGGAGCCAGCGGGCGGACGCGTTCACAGGCCCTTCCGCGCGGCGTCGATTGCCGCTCTGAGGGCCGCATCGTCGCCAACCTGGTTGGCGAGGATGAGGATGAGGCGCGCGTTCAACCGCTCGCTTTCCTCCGCCGACAGGCCGTCATGGGCCCGGACCAGCGCCTCGTAGAACGCGTCGGGCGCGGCAATATTGGGATCGACAGTGAGGGTCATGAGCGGCCTCCCGCCGCGACGGCCATCGGTTCGGTCAGCCTTCCGCCCGCCAGTACCCAGTCGCGCGCATCGGAGACCCGGCCGGCGTCGAGAGTACGCCAGCGGCCGGCGACATGGGCGTCGGGACGCAGGAGATAGGTTGTGCCCGGTGCCGACGCCCACTTGCGGGCGAGCACGCCTTCGGCGTCCGCGACGACCGGGACGTCCAAAGCCTCCGGCGATCGGCCGGCTGGCAGGACGACCAACGGTTC
>CAYGKX010000053.1:0-9452 GCA_964350225.1 uncultured Rhodospirillaceae bacterium
GAGCTTCGGCGGCCTCAAGGTCATCGACGACGTTTCCTTCGGCGTCCGCCGGGGCAGCCGTACGGCCCTGATCGCCCCCAACGGTGCGGGCAAGACGACGGTCTTCAATCTCCTGACCGGCGTCTATCCGGTCGACACCGGACGGATCGTCCTGGACGGCACCGACATCACCAGTGCCAAGTCGAAGAACCGGGTCGTCCACGGCCTGTCGCGGAGTTTCCAGAACATCCGGCTGATGCCGCATCTCTCGACGGTCGAGAATGTCATGCTGGGCCAGCAGGCCCGGGCGCGCGGCGTTGGAGGACAGCTGTTTCCGCTCGGCCTCCTGCCAGGCAACAAGTGGCGCCGGGAGGCGGAAGCGGCGCTTGGAGATGCCGGCCTCGGCAGCTATCCGGGACAGGTCGTCGCCGACCTGCCCTATGGCATCCAGAAGCGGATCGAGGTCGTCCGGGCGATGGTTTCGCGGCCCAAGGTGCTGCTGCTCGACGAACCGGCGGCCGGCCTGAACGATGTCGAGACGCGGGAACTTCAGCGCCTGCTCGAACGGGTCTCCGCCCGCGGCGTCACGATCCTCGTGGTCGAGCACGACATGCATTTCGTGCGCAATCTCTGCGACCACATCGTCGCCCTCAACTTCGGCAAGAAGATCTTCGAGGGCGATCCGGATGCGGTGGGCCGGGACCCGGCGGTATTGGAGGCCTATCTCGGCAAGGACGGGATGGGCGCGTCGGGAGGCGCCGGCAATGCTGCTTGAGTGCCGCGCCCTCGATGTCCGCTACGGACGCAATCACGCCGTCAAGGCTGTCGACCTGTCGCTTGAGGCTGGGGAGATCGTGACCGTGCTGGGTGCGAACGGCGCCGGCAAGAGCTCTCTTCTGAAGGCGATCCAGGGCACAGTCAAGGCGGGCGGCACAATCCTGTTCGACGGTCGCGACGTCTCGCGCTGGAGCGCGCCGAAGAGGGTACGCGAAGGGCTCGTCCTCGTGCCGGAGGGCCGGCAGATCTTCGTCAGCCTGACGGTCCACGAAAACCTCCAGATGGGCGCCTACACGCGCCGCGGCGAGATATCCCGCGAGGCCGATGCCATCTACGAACGCTTCCCGAACCTGGCGGAGCGGCGACACATGCCCGCATCCGTCCTGTCTGGCGGGGAGCAGCAGATGCTGGCGATCGGCCGCGCCCTTCTGGCCCGCCCCAAGCTAATGATGCTCGACGAGCCGTCGCTGGGCCTCAGCCCGCTCCTGGTTCAACAGCTCTTCACGCTGATCGAGGAACTGAACCGGGAGGGTCTGACGATCCTGCTGGTCGAACAGAACGCCAGCATGGCTCTGCGCACGGCCCATCGCGGCCACGTGCTGGAACTGGCAAACACGGTCCTGCGCGGATCGGCGGCAGAGCTCATGTCCGACAGCCGGTTAGAGGAGGCCTATCTCGGCGGCGGATGAACACCTTCGGACACCAAGGAGGATAGAGGAGGACTGATCATGAAGACGAAACACGGAAAATGGGCCCTCGGCGCCATCGTCGGCGCCGCGGCGGCCAGCGGGCTGTCGGTGCCCGCGATCGCGGCCGACGAAATCGTCATCGGCGCGAGCCTGGGCCGTACCGGCCTGTATTCGACCATCTCGAAAACCACGGAAACCTCGATCGACATCGCCGTCAGCGAAATCAACGCGGCCGGCGGGATCAATGGCAAGAAGCTCCGCATCGTCAAGTTCGATACGGCGGGCGACCCGAAGCAGGCCGTGGTCGCGGTCCGCAAGTTCGCACGCGACGACAAGGCGCTCGCGGTCATCGGTCCCTTCTCGTCTTCGGAAGCCCGCGTGGCGTTCCCGGCGGGTGAGCGGGCGAAGATCGTACAGATCCCGAACGCCTCTTCCGCGCCGAAACTGGCCGATCGCTATTCCTACGCCTTCCGGGTGACGGAGAATGAGGGCCTGCAGTTCCAGCGGGTCATCTCCACCCTCAAGGAACGGAAGATGCCGATCGATTCCGTCGCCATCATGTACGGCAGCGACGACGTCGTTTCGAAGGCGGTTGGCCTCTTCATCATGAAGCCGATCTTCGAGAAGAACGGCGTCAAGCTGGCCCGCCCGCCGATCGCATTCGAATCCAAGGCCGTGGACGTTTCGGCCCAGGTGACCCAGCTCAAGGGCCTGAAGATCAACTATGTCGGGCTCGCGGGCATCACGCCGGTCGCCATCCGTGTCCTGCGCGAGATGCGCCGCCAGGGCATCCAGACCCCGATCATCGGCGCACAAATATGGGCCGACCCGGAGATCGTGCGCCAGTTCGGCAAGATGGGCGACGGCTCCGTCTTCTCGTCGTGGTTCTGGTACAAGCGCGACGCGCGGACCCTGGAATTCACCAAGAAGTTCATCGAGGCGAACAAAAAGCTCGGCATCGACAAGCCCTTCCCGCATCACGTCGACGCTTCGGCCTACGATATCGTCTATCTCCTGAAGGCGGTGATGGAGAAACAGGGCATCACCGGCGACCCGAACAAGGTCGCAGAGGAGCGCACGAAGATCCGCGATGGCCTGAAGACCATTGTCTATAACGGCATCATCGGCGAGATCTGTTTCGACAAGACCGGCGACGCCCAGCTGCCGGGCTACGTCCTGACCATGAAGGACAGCGAATGGGTCCTTCTCGGCACCCACAAGTCGCTGCCCTGCAAGTAACGCGCGGCAGGCAATTCGAGACGAGAACGGCGGGCTTCGGCCCGCCGTTTTCTTTTCGAGACGAGAAGCGACATCGCCTCCTTCGAGAGCGGCGCTTGCATTCTCGCCTCAAGATGACGCGATTGCTTTTTTATTGTACCTACGTCTTCATCCCGAGGAGCGCGAAGCGCGTCCCGATGGATGCGCGCCTTGACGGATTACACGCGCGGCGCCAACGGGCGGCACCCGCGTGTCATATCCCCACGATCGCGTCTCCTCCATTCACGCTCAGTGTCTGGCCGGTCATCAACCCGGCTTCGTCGGAGGCGAGGAAGGCGACGACTTCGGCGTGGTCGCGGGGCTCGGCCAGGCGGCGCATCGGGATGACGCTGGCCCGCGCCTCGAACTCCGCGTCGGTGCCCAGGCTTGCATTTGTCATCTCGGTCTGAACCAGGCCTGGGGCGATGGCGTTCACCGTGATGTTCCAGGGTCCCAATTCCCAGGCCAGCGCCTTGGTCAGGCCGAGCATGGCACCCTTGGCGGCCGTATAATGCGGCGCGTTCGGACTGCCTTTCATCGCGAACATCGACGAAACATTGACGATGCGTCCCCAATGCTGGTCGCGCATTCCCGGAACGACCATCTGGGAGAGAAAGAAGGCCGCCTTGACGTTCACATCCATCATCCGGTCGAAGAACCCCTCCTCGACCTCGAGGAACGGCGTCTGCATCCCGGAGATGCCGGCATTGTTGACGAGGATATCGATCTTGCCATGACGGGCAATCGCGGCGTCGACGCGCGGCCGCATGTCGGCGACGTCCCCGGCGTTCCCCGCCATCGCCTCGGCCTGTCCCCCCGCGTCCCGGATCGCCCGGGCGACGGCCTCTCCTCGACCCTCCGCGACGTCCTGCGCGATGACGAAGGCACCCCGCGCGGCAAGCAGTTCGGCATGGGCCCGTCCCATGCCGGATCCGGCGCCCGTTACAAGGGCGACATGGCCCGATGATGCTGCGGTCATTTTCTCTCCTGTGGCTCCCTAGGGTCATTCCGAACGACCGCCGATCCAACCCGTCGACCGGTGGCGGCACTTCTGCCATTATCCCCGCGTCGATATCCGGGCGATAGGCTTGGATCGACCCGGTTCGTCATACACGAAAACACAACCGCCGAAACTCGATGCGCCTTGCTCCGCGCCTTGCCCGCCTCGCGATCCCGCTCGCCTTCCTCGCGTTTGCCGCGACACCCGCTCCCGCGGCGGACAAGGAAAATGCCGACGATCTAACCGACAGCAAGCTCCTGAAGCGTTTCCAGCTGCCCGCGACCGCGCTCTCCTATCTTGCGATCGATGCCGACAGCGGAAAGGTGCTGGAACAATTTCACGCCGGCACGGGCTATATCCCGGCCTCGTCGATCAAGATCGCCACGACGGTCGCTGCGCTGGAAATCCTGGGCGCCGAACATCGCTTCGACACGCGGATGACGATGACCGGGCGGATCGAGGGCGGCGTCCTGACCGGTGATCTCTATCTCGTCGGGCGGGGCGACCCGGTCTTGACGACCGAAGAATTCAAGGCTTTCGTCGACCGGCTCAAGGCCCTCGGGATCCGGCGGGTGGCAGGGAAGTTTATCTTCGACGACAGCTATTTCCTCACAAGCCGTTCGGTTGAGAAGAAGCACGATCAAACCGTCGCCTACAACCCGGGCATCGGCCCCCTTTCCCTCAATTTCAACCGGCTGCGCCTGATCTGGGAAAAGGACCGGAAGACCGGCGATCTGGATGCCCGCATCTACGCCAAGACCGACAAGACACGGGTGGAAATCGACTATCTCAAGACCGGCGTCGCGCCGGACCGGCGGGACGCCCGGCATGGTCTGGTATACGAGGAACGCGGGGACGGCGCCCGCTGGCTTTTGATCCGGCGCGTCAGACGCAAGGGCGAGATATGGTTGCCGGTCAAGCGCCCCGGCCTGATGACGGCCAACGTCTTTCGAAAATACGCGGCGGAGGCCGGCATCGCCTTGCCGGAGCCGACTCGCGGAGGCAGCCCGCCCGGCGCAAAGGTACTCTATACCCAGAAAAGCGCGGAACTCTTCCGCATCGCGGCCAAGGTGAACTGGTTCTCGAACAACATGGCGGCGGAGATGCTGGGCCTGGGAGCGGCGCGGGAGTTGACCCGGCTGCCCCTTGGCATTCGCGATTCGACCCTCGTTCTGACCAACTGGTGGCGCACCAAGCTGCCCGCCGTCGACTGGAACGGGCTGGATATCCACAATCACTCGGGACTGTCGACGGCGACGCGAATTTCGCCGCGCCAACTGGTCGCGATCCTGCGCTATGCCGACACGCGCCGCTATGCGGCGCTCGGCTACGAACGGCTCTTGAAGCCCTTCTACCTGGGCGGACGCCGCGGGGCGCTTCCGCGCCATGTTGCCGCGCGTGCGAAAACGGGGACGATCAATTATTCGCGCGCCGTCGCCGGGTATCTCACGACGGCGAAGAAGACGCGGCTGATCTTCGCCGTCTTCGTGTCCGACTATGCCGTCCGCGATGCGATGCGCGGCGCAGGCAAACGCTACAGGATCCCGCGTCGGGGCTGGTGGATGAGCCGGTCGCGCGGCCTGATGCGCGCCGTGATCCGCCGCTGGGCCCTGACATACTGAGGCCCCTCTAGCGCCCCACGGCCGGCATGTCCTTGGCGCAGGCTTTCGCGGCCTCCACCATCTTCGCCCTGAGCGTCGCGTCGCTCTCGCTGGCCAGCAGGTCCTTGCGGCTTACCCGACTGGACAGTTCGCGCGCCGCGCATCCGCAGAAGGCGGTGCATTGCGCCTCCGTCCCGCCCCGCTCGGCACATCGCTTCTGGCAACCCTTCTGGATCGACGACAGGAGACGGATTGGCAGACGCTGGTCGTCCTCGCCACCCAGCTTGATCAGCGGCGACAGGTTGATCGCCGCGATCGCCAGCCCCGCGGTGACCGCCCCAATCGCGATGCCGCGGCGCAAGCGGCGTTGGCGCACGGGTTCGAGGCGCAGGATGGCAAGCCGCCCGATGCCGTAGACGATTCCCGCGACAAGGAAGGGAAACAGGATGTAGCCGGCCAGGCGACCAAGGTCGTAGGCGGTCATCGCCCTCCACTCCGTGTGTCCAGGGCCGCCTTCGAATATCCGGCCACTGACTTGTAGCTCTCTGAAATCCGGCGCAGTTCTTCGGGATCGATGACGTCCTCGATCCGCTCGAACGGCTTGCCCCCTGTCAGTTCCTCCACCGTGTTGATGATGTGATCCGGCGGCGTCGACCGGTTGGTTAGGACGACCTTGTTCGCGGCCTCCCGCCGGGCGGCGTCATAGGCGGTGAGCGCCGCCGGGGTCGGACCTTCCGACACGAGAAGGCCCGTCAGCGCCTCCGCATCCAGAATGGCCTGGGCCGCGCCGTTGGCGCCGCGGGGGTACATCGGGTGCGCCGCGTCGCCAAGCAGGGTCGTGCGACCGAAGCTCCAGCGCGGCAGGGGATCGCGGTCGACCATCGGATACTCGAAAATCTGGTCGGCGTTCCGGAGCAGTGCCGCCGCGTCCAGCCAGTCGAACTGCCAGTCCTTGTAGATGTCGTAGAAATCCTCCAGCCGTCCCGGCTTGTTCCAGTCGTTCTTCTCGTAGGTGTCCGACTGGATCTCGGCGACCCAGTTGACGAGCTGGTTGCCCTCGCCGTCGATATTGTCCGCGATCGGGTAGATCACCAGCTTCCCTGTCTTCAGCGCGCCGACCCGCGTATGGCTTGCACCGGTCAGGAAGGGCTTGGCCCGGGTCACACCGCGCCACATGTTGATCCCGGAATAGACCGGGGCGCCCTCGTTTGGATAGAGCTGGCGCCGGATCGCGGAGTTGGTGCCGTCGCAGGCGATCGCGACCGTGCCCGCGACGGGGTCGAGCATCGTTCCGTCCGGGGCGGCGACATGTACGATCACACCGTCATCCGTTTCCTCCACCGCCTTCGCCCCGTGGCCCAGCCGCACCGCGTCGGCTCCCAGTTCCCGCCGGACGGCGTCGAAGAGCGCCATCTGGAGCTCGCCGCGATGGACCGAGAATTGCGGCCAGTCGTAGCCGGCCCAGCGGCCGCAGGGTTCGCTCAGGATGAACTGGCCATGATGGTTGAAGAAGGCGAACTCCTGCGTCTCGATCGAAATCCCTGCCAGGGTGTTGCGCAGGCCCAGGGTCGAGAGAACGCGAGTCGCGTGGGGCAGGAGGTTGATACCGACCCCGAGCGGCTTGATCTCCGGCACGGCCTCGACCACCTGGCAGGCCATGCCCGCGCGATGCAGGCTCAGGGCCAGGGTGAGACCGCCGATCCCGGCGCCGATGACGATTACGCTCATTCGTTCCATTCCCAAGTTTTTCTCGACCCCGCCCGGTCCGCTTTGCTCCTATACTGCCTCAATAGACCCGGGCGCATAAGGCACCACAAGAGGCCGTGGCAGGGTTCCCAGGACATGGGGCGCGATGCCCCGTACACCCACCGAAAAGAACATCGTCGGAGGAGCTATCTTGAAAGCGGGATTGGGGGAAAGCGTTGCGCGCGTCGAGGACTCGCGCCTGCTGACAGGCCAGGGCCGGTATACGGACGACATCAACCTGCCCGACCAGGCCTATGGCGTGGTCCTGCGGTCGCCGATCGCTCACGCGACCATCGCCGGGATCGACGCGAGCGCAGCACGGGACATGCCCGGTGTCCTCGCCGTCCTGACGCGCGACGAGCTGGCGGAGGACGGGCTGGGGGATATCCCCTGCGGCATCCTGCACATGATCCCGCTGAAGCGGGAAGACGGCGCCACGATGTCCATCCCGCCCTACCCGGTCCTCGCCCGCGAGGCGGTCAAGTATGCCGGTCAGCCCGTCGCCTTCGTGGTCGCCGAAACGCGCGCCCAGGCGCTGGATGCCGCCGAAGCGATCGAGGTCGACTATGAGGAGCTGCCGGCCGTCGGCGACATCGCCTCCGCCCTTGCGCCCGAGGCGCCGCGCGTTTGGGACGACGTGCCCGGAAACCGAAGCTACATCTTCGCCATGGGCGACAAGGCGAAGGTCGACGCCGCGATGGAGGCGGCCGCCCACGTCGTATCGATGGAGATACCCGTCTCGCGCCTGATCGCCGCACCGATGGAGCCGCGTGCCGCCCTGGGGCATTACGATGCCGCCCAGGACCGCTACACGCTCTATTCAGGGTCCCAGGGTCCGCACCGGAACCGCCAGATGCTGGCAGAGAGCATCTTCCGTGAGAGCGAGACCAAGTTCAGGGTCGTCAGCCCCGACATGGGCGGCGGCTTCGGCATGCGGTCGGACACCTATCCGGAGATGTCGCTGGTCCTCTGGGCCTCCCGCCGGGTCGGCCGGCCGGTGAAATGGACCGGCGAGCGGACGGAGGCCTTCATCTCCGACTATCATGGGCGGGACGCGGTCTATTCCATCGACCTCGGCCTCGACGCCGAGGGCAATTTCCTCGCCGCCCGCTGTTCGAACCTGTCGGGGATGGGCGCCTTTTTCTCCGGGGTCGGCCCGCTGCCGTCCTTCGCCTTCCTGGGCGGTCTGGCCGGCGTCTACAAGACGCCGGCGATCTGGGCACAGGCGGTCGGCGTCCATACCAACACGCCGCCGACCGCCCCCTACCGGGGCGCGGGCCGGCCGGAGGCGATCCTGTCCATCGAGAGCGTGATCGACAAGGCGGCGGACGCGCTGGGCATCGACCGGATCGAACTTCGCCGGAAGAACCTGATCCCGCGCGAAGAGATGCCGTTCCAGACGGGCCTCGCCTATGTCTACGACTCCGGCAAGTTCGCGGAGAACATGGACAAGGCCATCGAGGCGGCGGACGTGGCGGGTTTCCCGGCCCGGCAGGCGGAAGCGGCCGAGCGCGGCAAGCTGCGCGGCCTGGGGGTCGTCAACGGCACCGAGGCGGCGGGCGCCGTCATGATGGAGGGGGCGGATCTCCGCTTCGACCCGACCGGCAATCTGACCGTTTCCATCGGCACCCACTCCCACGGCCAGGGCCACGAGACGGTTTTCCGCCAGCTCATCGCGACCAAGCTGGGGCTGGATTTCGAGCGGGTACGCTATGTCCAGGGCGACACGGACCTGGTGCCCTACGGCTCCGGCACTTTCGCCTCGCGTTCGATGATGATGGGCGGCGGTGCCATCGCGTCGGCGGCCGACAAGATCATCGAGAAAGGCAGGCGCATCGCGGCGCACCGGATGGAGGCGGCCGTCGACGATATCGAATTTGCCGACGGGCAGTTCACGGTCGCGGGGACCGACAAGACGCTCTCGATCGTCGACGTCGCGCGGGGCGCCTACATCCCGCCGCTGATCCCGCCGGAAGAGGAAGCGGGCCTGACCGCCTTTTCGATCTGGAAGGACCAGCGCGCGACCTTCCCGAATGGCTGCCACGTCTCAGAAGTGGAGATCGATCCGGAGACCGGGTCGGTCGAGCTGGTAAATTATGTCGTCGTCGACGACGTCGGCACGGTCATGAACCCCATGCTCCTGAAGGGTCAGATGCATGGCGGCGTCGTCCAGGGCCTGGGGCAGGTCTTCAACGAGCAGATCCTCTACGACGAGACGGCGCAGCTTCTGACCGGTTCCTTCATGGATTACGGCATGCCGCGCGCGGACGAGCTGCCGCATCTGGAGATCATCTCCAACCCCGACCCGACCCCGACCCATCCGCTGGGCGTCAAGGGGGCAGGCGAGGCCGGCACGGTCGGCGCGCTCGCCTGCGGCATGGCGGCCGTCCGCAATGCCCTGGC
>CAYGKX010000053.1:9462-14637 GCA_964350225.1 uncultured Rhodospirillaceae bacterium
TTTCCATATGCCGGCAACCCCCGGGCGGATCTGGGAAGCGCTCAACGGCAGCCAGCGGAACGCCGCCTGATCGCCCCGGCCCGCGGAGATGACGGGAAACAGGATCGACAACGCGCGGGATCTGCTTCTCGTCGTCGACATACAGAACGACTTCTGTCCTGGCGGCGCGCTCGCGGTTCCGGACGGCGATGCGGTCGTCGCACCGATCAACCGGTTGATGGATCGCTTCGACCGAGTGGTCCTGACGCAGGACTGGCACCCGCCGGGCCACGGATCCTTTGCCTCGAGGCATGAGGGGAAGGCGCCGTTCGAGAGGGTCGAGATGCCCTACGGTCCCCAGACCCTGTGGCCGGACCATTGCGTGCAGGGCTCCGCGGGGGCCGCTTTCCATGCCGATCTCCGGACCGACCCGGCCGAAATGATCCTTCGCAAGGGCATTCGCCCGGCGATCGACAGCTATTCAGCCTTTCGGGAGAACGACAGGACGACGGAAACGGGCCTAGCCGGCTATCTGCGGGGTCGCGGCATCGCCCGGCTTTTCATCTGCGGGCTTGCGACCGACTATTGCGTGGCATGGTCCGCGCTCGATGCCGTCGCGGCGGGGTTCGAGACTTCGGTCCTTCTAGGAGCCTGCCGCGCAATCGACCTGGACGGCAGCCTCGCTGCCGCGCTGGACGATATGAGGGCGGCCGGTGTCGCCCTGGTCGAGGGCGACAACATCGAAACCTAGGCGACACGCCGGGAACACCCGACGTCTCCCTTTTACCGGCCGGTGCGACCCGGCATAGTCAGGGGACGCCAAGCGGGAGCGGCAGCCCCATGAGCGACCACACGACGAAACCACGTACCAGAACCGCGGTCCGGACGGAGCGGCCCAAGCTCTACAAGGTCCTGCTGGTAAACGACGACTACACCCCGCGGGAATTCGTCGTCCAGGTGCTGAAGGCTGTCTTCCGGATGACCGCGGAACGCTCCTACCGTGTGATGATGACGGCGCACCAGCGCGGCACGTGTGTCGTCGCCGTCTATACGAAGGACGTGGCCGAGAGCAAGGCGACGGAAGCGACGGACCTGGGCAAGCAGGCCGGCCATCCCCTGATGTTCACGACGGAACCGGAAGAATAGGGCATCCGCCCGGAGCGACAGCGCGCGGCCGGAAACACAAGGGGCGCCGCCCGGCCACCCGGGCGACGCCCCGCCGCTCGCTCCTGCTTGTGCCTACCAGCGAACGCGGAAGCTGAGGGAGACCCCGTGGCCCTGACGGTCGCCGGCCCATTCGCCGTTGTAGTTGACCGAAAGGGAAATCCCCTGGCTCCACTCTGCCTTCATGCCGGCACCGAAGGTCAGGATGTTCCGCGAGCCCTCGTCACCCGTGACGGTGAAGGTTCCGGGGATCCCGCCGAAGCTGGAGGTAATCGGCCGGGTGTTGTCCAGCACCTCCCGGGCATAGCCGACCCGGGCGCTGGGGATGAACATCAGGCCCTTGCGGATCACGAAGGGATGCGCCGCTCGGACGCCGATGCGCAGCCGCAGGCTGTCGTCGGTCCGGCTGTTCACCGACAGGTTCAGGAGACCGGCACCCGTTTCGGTGAAGGCGTCCTGGCGCAGCTGGATCCAATCGAGGCCACCGGAGACCTCCAGCGAGGTCTTGCCGAGTACGAAGCCGTAGCCGACCGTCGTATGCACGGCGTACTGATCGCCGGTGGTCTTGCCGTTGGCGACGCTGTCGACAGAGCCGAACTGCAGGGTACGGTCCGCCTCGATCCAGTTCTTCGAGTAGGTGAAGGAGGCATTGGCGAACCAGCGCCGGCCGTACCAGGCGGTGTAGACGCCGACACCGACATTCGACAGGTTGCCGTCGCCGCCGACACCCGAGAAATCGATGTCGCTCTTCGTACCGCCGACCATCACGCCGACGATCCAGCGGCTGTTGAGCGCAAGGTCGACGCCCATGACGCCCCCGCCCGTCCAGCCGGAATATCCGACATGCTCGGCCGTCCGGTCCAACGAGATCCGGCTGCCGATGGCCGAGGCCCAGACGGACCAGCCATAGGGATGGGTGTTCGGCGAGAAGCCTTTCGGCGACTGCGCGCCAGGTACCGGCACCGAATCCGGCCCGGTATCCGCAAGCAGGACCATGCCCTTGTCGCAGAAAGCGTTGGGCGCCCCCTTGATCGAGGCACAGCGCAATGTCCGCACCCGGTCGTCGAGCAGGCGGCCATACTGGCGGGCCGTGTCGAAGGCAAAGGTCGTGAAGCTGTCGTAGACCTCGCCGCCGATCTGGTCGAGCGCGTTCGGACCCGCACCCACGATCTGCGTGATCAGGTAAACGATCGCGTCCTCGATATAGACGCCGCCCGGAACGGCCACCTGACCGATGTAGTCGGCGACGGCCTGCTGGTTCGGCGTCAGGCCCTGGAGGGCGCCCGGCGCGGTGGCCAGAATGACGTCGACATTGTTGCCGGTCGCCGGGTTGTTGATGTTGAAGACACCGGCGTCGTTGACGCGGCCGACCCAGAGAATGTTGGAACCGATGCCGGCGCCCGAAACCGAAGCCGTCTCGAAGATGGTCGGGATCGGATTGTCGGTCTTGATGATCCGATACTGCTCCAGCAGACCGAAGTTCGACGCCAGGGTCGGGAACTGGACATGGCCGAGCAGCGCCGCCGAGCCCGTGATGCTGAGAAGGTCGGACGGGCCGCCCGGCTGCAACTCCGCTTCGAAGATACCGCCGGACGCCTGATTGTAGGTGCCGACGAGGAACAGCGTCCCGATACTGGTTCCCGGGGCAACGACACCGCCCTGGTTGTCCAGGATCTGGCCGCCGTCGATAAGGCCCGTGCCGTAAACCAGCCCGTTGTTGACCGTGATGGTATCGCCCGCGGTGTAGACACCGGTCCCGATCACGCCGAGGGTGACACCGGCGTCGTTCAGCTCGGTCGTGCTGTTGGCGAAGAAGGTGCCCGACATGACAGTGATATCAGCGGTGCCGTTCACGGACACCGCGCCCTGGGAGGTGTAGGTACCGCCGTTGACGAGGATATCGCCATTGCCGTTCAGGGTCGTCGTGTCGTCCGCGTTGAACGCGCCCAGCAGAACGTTGATGTCGCCGGTATCCTGAACCACAACCGCGCCGGTCGCCCGGTACTCCGCTGTCGCGCCGTTCACGTTGATGGCACCGGTCGTCCCTTGAACCGTCGTCGTGTCCTGCGCCAGGAACAGGCCGTTGAAGACGTTGATCGTCCCGTCGCCCTGGACCAGAACCGCGCCGGCGGAAACATAGGCTGCATTGGCGCCATTGATGTTAATCGTGCCGCCCGTGCCCTGGACCGTCGTCGTGTCGAAGGCACCGAAGAGACCGTTGAAAACGTTGATCGCACCGTTGCTGCCCTGGACGCTGACAGCGCCGAACGACAGGAAGAACGCGTTCGCCCCGTTGACGTTGATCGTCCCGCCGCTGCCCTGAACGGTCGTGGTGTCGAAGGCCGTGAAGAGGCCCTCGAAGACGTTGATCGTGCCGCCGCTCCCCTGCACCGTGACCGCGCCGTCCGACAAGAAGGCTGCCGTCGCGCCGTTCACGTTGATCGTGCCGCCGCTGCCCAGAACGGAGGTGGTGTCCTGTGCCCAGAAGAGCCCGTTGAAGACGTTGATCGCACCGCCGCTGCCCTGAACGGTCACGGCACCGGCGGAATAGAACTGGGCCGCGGTGCCATTCAAGGCGATCGTACCGCCACTGCCCTGGACGTCGGTGGTGCTGCGCGCCCAGACAACGCCGAAGTCGGTGACGTTGACGGTCGTGCCGGCGGGTCCGTCCACCGTGAACGCACCGTCGGAGATGTAGAACGCGGATCCGACCCTGAGGATACCGGCCGCGTTGACGGTCGTCGTGCCGAGCGAGGTATAGAAGCCCGCCGGCCCGACATTCATCTCGGCACCGGCACCGGTGATGAGGGTGTTCTGCGCGAACATCAGGCTCTGCACGTTCGCTGCGCTGCCCGCGTTCACCGTCACGTCGCCGGCGACGATCACACCGAAGGAGTTGAGGTTCAGGACACCACCGGCCGAGAGATCGATATTGCCGGAGACGAGCGCCCCGTTGTCGTTGACGTTCAGAACGCCGCCCGTGACGTTGATGTCGGACGCAATCCAGCCGCCGAAGCCGTTCGCGTTCGCCTCGCCGCCCGCGTTGATCGTCGTCAGGCCGTCGACCTGGTAGAGCGCGGCGGCATTGACGTTGACCGTGCCATCGACCGTGAGCGTGCCCATCTCGTGGACAAAGGCGACCGGGCCGATGTTGAGGGTCGCGTTGGCCAGGACCGTCGTCGACGAACCGGTGAACTCCCAGAAGCCGATGAGGTTGAGGGTGCCTTCCTCGACCGAGAGCGTCTCGAAGCTCGTCGTCGCCACGAGCGACGTCAGGGTCCAGGTGTTGGTGCCCTGCTTCACAAGATGCTCGAAATCGGTGAAGAGCGGGCCGGCCAGTGCCGCCGGTGCGGCGTAGTCGACCGTACCGGACAGGAGGACCGTATCCTCGCCGCTGCCGCCGTCGAACCCGCCGAAGGCGAGCGGCAGGATGAGGCCGCCGTTGCTCTGGAATTCGAGCGTGTCGTCGTCGTCGCCCATCGCGACCGTGCCGAGGGTGACGAGCGTACCGCTGATGGTGATGCGGTCTTCGCCGGCGCCGAGGTCGATCGACGGCGCGCCGAGCAGGCCGTGAACCGTGATCGTGTCGTTTTCGCCGCTGCCGGTAATGGGGGAAAGGGCGGTGTAGATGCCGCCGTCGTTCACTGTGAGGTTGTCGCCGTCGAGGTTTGTATTGCCGAGCGTCAGAACCGTCGCACCCCCAAGGACGTTGAGCGTGCCATCAAGACCGATGTTCGTGTCGCCAAGATTCACGACAACGCCCGGATTGATGTTCAGCGTGGTGTTCGGGTTGACCGTGATCGTGTTGCCGGTGAAGACCCAGTTGCCGGAGAGGTTCAGCGTCCCCTCGTTCACCGTCAGCGATTCGGCGAGCGTAATGATCGGGGACTCGAGCGTCCAGGTACCGCTGCCTGACTTGACAATCTGGTTGACGGCGATCGGGACGTTGATATTCCCGAGGATCGGCACGTTGATGTTCACCACATCGTCGATGAAGAGGCCGCTGGCGAAGCTGAAAGTGCTGCCGCCGGC
>CAYGKX010000054.1:0-2358 GCA_964350225.1 uncultured Rhodospirillaceae bacterium
TGGATGAAGGGCTCCGCGCCGTCCGACGCGCTCCCCCTACTCCGCCGCCCGCGCCATCGGCTCCGGCACATCTTAGCTGCCGGTGAGCCGGTCGACCACGCCGTCGAACATCTCCCAGGGCGCCTCGCGGCAATTGTGGTTCCGGACGATGCAGGACACGCCGGCGTAGAATTTCTCATACTGCTGCTGGCGCCCGGCGAATTCCGATCCGACCATTTCCCAGACCAGCTTGAAGAGCTTCATCCGGTCGACCGCGGCAAGCTGTGGCGTCTGGAAATAGGTTTCGAACAGGCCCCGCGCCTCCGCGTCGTGCATGACGTCGATCGATGCCGGCATCTGGAAGACGCCGCCGCCCGACAGTTCGCGAAGCTGGTCGATGATCGCCGAGTAGCTTTCGGTGCACCAGTTGAGC
Source organism: uncultured Rhodospirillaceae bacterium (assembly GCA_964350225.1). Taxonomy (GTDB): domain Bacteria; phylum Pseudomonadota; class Alphaproteobacteria; order Bin65; family Bin65; genus CAYGKX01. The sequence continues at coordinate 413 of CAYGKX010000054.1, forward strand.
GCGGCGTACATGATGCGCCGGTTGAAGGTGCAGTAGCCGTCCGGCCATTCCTCCGCCGCCTCGATCTGGCCATGGATCATGCCGGAGAGGGTTGCCTCCAGCGCCGCCATGCGTCCCAGGACCTCTTTCACGGCCGGCACCTCGATCGCGCCGGTCGCCTGCGCGACCTTACTGCACAACCCGACGATGAGCTGCAGCTTGGACCAGTAGCGGACGTTGGACTGGTGGTTGCCATAGCAGTGGGCCGGCGTCTCGATATAGATGCCGCGCGCCTTGATCGCGTCGCCCATGACAAAGACCCGTTCCCACGGCACGAAGACGTCCTTGCACATGACCATGCTGTCGGTCTCGTCGAAGCGCCAGGACAGCGGGCTGTCGAACTGGTTCCTCGCGTTGGTCTCGAGCGGCTGGCGCGACCAGAGGGTCAGGCCCTCGGCGTTGACCGGAACGGCGCAGGTCACCGCCTGCTTCACCTGGTCGGGCGCGAGCGGCAGGAGGTTGCCGATCCAGATCTCGTCGCAGAACACGGCGCTGGTCGCGAGCATCTTCATGCCGTTGATGACAATGCCGTCGTCCCGCTCCTCCGTCACCTGGAGGGTCGGGATCGGCAGGTTCTTCTTCACGTAGAATTCCGGGTTCCGCGCAGCCTGCGGCGGCAGCACGGCATAGGTCGAGTAGATATCGTTCTTTCGGCAAAAGTCGTAATAGTTCAGGAGGTTGTCGCCGAACTTGTAGGTATCCGTGTCAAACGCCTGCGGATGGGTCGACATGCCCGTGACGAAGCCCGAGACATGGTCGGGCGAGCGGCCCATCATGCCGTAGGTCAGGTCGGCGATCGCCTTGTGGCAGGCCATGCGGCGACGGAGGTCGTCCTTGGACTTCGCGCGCAGGTACCACATCGAATAACGCTCGCCGTCTTCCTCGAAGGAGTAAAGGTCGAGGTTTTCGGCCGCGCTTTTCGTGTCGTACATCTCCGCGACCGTCCGTGCCGCCTTGGCGAAGGCCGGATGGGTCGTGACGTCCTCCACCTTTTCGCTGCCGATATAGACCGTGCGTCCGTCACGCAGGCCTTCCAGATGTTCCTTGCCGGTCTTCAGCATGTTTCGGCCTCCTAGCCTGCCGTGATAATCGCGCCTATTCCGCCGCCGTCTTCTGCGCCCGCTCCCTGTCGCGCATCTCAACCTTGGCGACGGCGAGAGCGGTGTTGACGACGAAGCGGTCGATGAACCGCAACACCGTTTCGAACTCTTCCCGATCGACGCCGGCGAAGAGCGTATCGTTGATCTCCTGGAGAAAGGGCGCCAGCCTGTCGAGCGTCGCCTCCCCCTCCGCCGTGAGCCGTACGAGCACAGCACGCCTGTCCTCGGGGTTCGGAGACTTTGCGATCAGGCCACGGGCGACCAGTTTGCCGACTTCCGTCGTCACGAAGGACGGCGCGACCATGAGCTGGTCGGCGACGGCCCGAAGCCCCGTGCCGTTCTCCCCCTGCATCCGGGCGACGGCAATGAGCAGCCAGTATTGCGAGCGGGACAGGCCGACCTCCCGGCCGAAAGCGTCGCGGCAGGTGTCCAGCCGGTCGCGCACGACGAAAAGACCATAGATCAGTCGCCGGAAGGTCTCGTCGGAGCCGTCGACGAGCAGGTCCGGCAGGGTCACCGACAACGGCGTCCGATAGGCGGCCGACCCGGTGGCGCCGGGTTCCGCGTCCGTCCCGTTCGATGCCGCGTTCAGGTTTGCCCGTTCCGTCATGGCTCGCACTTAATTAAGTGACTTAATTATTTAATGTAACGAAAAAGCCGGATTGCCGCAAGTGGGTTCGTCTGTGGACCAGGTCGCGGCGATTGGAACGCGCACGTCCTCCCATCCTTCGAGACGGGCGCCTGCGCGCCCTCCTCAGGATGAAGTCATTGCTGAAATTTGAAAAAACTCTTCATCCTGAGGAGCGC
>CAYGKX010000054.1:2458-13459 GCA_964350225.1 uncultured Rhodospirillaceae bacterium
GGCGAGCGCCGCCTCGAGCGCCTGGCCGACCGACAGCAGGCGGTCGTCGCCCATCGTCTCGCCGACCACCATCAGGCCGACGGGCGCTTCGCCAGGGGCGTGGACCGGGAGCGACAGGGCGCAGCGGTCGAGGAAATTGAAGACCGCCGGGTTCCGCAGCATCAGCGCGTTGTAGCGGAAGAAGACCTTGTCGTCGGCCTCGAGCTCCGCGATCGGCGGCGCGACGCGGGCGGTCGTCGGCGCGAGAAGCGCGTCGAACGGCGCGGAAAGGCCGTCCGCGATCCCGCGCATGCGGACCCGGTGATCCAGGAGGGTCATGTAGTCGTCGGCCGACTGTTCGCCGCCGAAGGCGATCCGCTGCCCGACCCGCGGATCGAAATCGTCCGCCCGGGCCTCGAGGTTCGCGCGATGAACGTGGAAGGCTTCCGCCGAGACGATGCCGCCCTTGGCATTGATCGACGGCAAGTCCGACAGTTCCGGGAAGGAGACGTCGGTGACAATGGCGCCGGCGGACGACAGTCGCGAGAGCGCACCCTCGAACGCGGCGGCGACGGTCTCGTCCAGATCTTCGATGACGAAGTCCCTGACAACGCCAAGCCTGAGGCCCTGTAGAGGGAACGCCGGCGGCACGACGGCCGGCAAACCCGCCATGACCCTGTCGACCAGCGCGCAGTCGGCGACGGTTGCAGCAAGCGGGCCGATCGAATCGAGGCTGGGCGACAGCGGATAGCAGCCGGCGGTCGGCACGCGCCGCGCGGTCGGCTTGAAGCCGGTGAGGCCGCAAAGGGCGGCCGGGATACGGACGGAACCGCCTGTATCCGTCCCGATCGCGGCGAGCGCGGTGCCATCCGCCACCGATACCGCCGCGCCCGAGGACGAGCCCCCCGGAACCCGTCGGGTCGCGCGGTCGTACGGGTTCGCCGGCGTACCGTAGTGCGGATTGATTCCGATGCCGGAAAAGGCAAACTCGGTCATGTTCGTGCAGCCGACGATCACCGCGCCTGCCATCCGCAGCCGGGCGACAATTTCCGCGTCCGCCACGGCCGGCGGGTCGTCACGGCAAATGACAGAGCCGGCGGTCGTCGGTTCGCCTGCGATATCGAACAGGTCCTTGACGCTGACCGGCACACCGGCGAGGGGCGGCAAGCTGTCGCCCCGTGCCCGCGCCGCGTCGACCGCCGCTGCCTGGGAGCGCGCACGGTCGGCATAGAGCCGGGGATAGATCTTGCCGCCCTCGCCCGCCGGGTCTTCGGCCCGGGCAACAGCGTTTCCAACCAGTTCGGCGGCGCTGGTTCGCCCCGTCGCGAGGGCTTCAAGCGCCTCGGTCAAGCTCGCCATGATCTTGCTCCCCGACTCCTGCCCCCGCGCACCGGCGGAAGACGGCCGTCAAATGGCTGTGGTGATTCGCTTCCGGAAGGATTCGATATGATCGCGGGAGGTCGCCTCCGCCGCATCGGCGTCGCGCGAGGCGATGGCCTTGCCGATCTTCTCGTGTTCGTTGTCGACCCGTTGTACCTGGTCCCGGTCGCTCAGCGCGATGAACCAGAAACGCAGGATGCGATCGTGCACCCGGCTGATGACCTCACCGAGAAGCGGATTGTGGGCGGCCCGGGAAATCGCCTGGTGGAAGGCCCGATCGTGCACCATTAGACGCTTCAGGTCGTGGGCCGCCACAAGGTCGTCCGCCTCGTCGACGAACTCCATGATCTGGGCCAGTTCGTCGGCGGAACCGCGTTCCGCTGCCAGGCGCGCGCAGATGGGTTCATGAATCATCCTGACCTCGACCAGGTTCAGGACATCGTCGAGCGATACCGGCTTCACGATGACGCCCTTACGGGGCAGGACCTCGACCATTCCATCTAGCATGAGCCGGTCGAGCGCCTGATGCACCGGCGTGCGGCCGATGCCGAGATCCTCGCAGACGCGGGCCTCGTTGAGATACTCGCCAGGGCGATAGTCGAGCGTGATGATCCGCTCCTTGATCGCTTCATATGCCTGGTCGCGAAGCGACATGGTTTCTATTTTCGCCACAGTCGGTCCTTTACTAATGGTCCTTTACCCGGTCCGCTCTTTAGAGAATTAACCTTTATTATCGAGCTCAAATGGCTTTGTTTCGTCATAATAATGAATCTCAAACAGAACGCAGCCATTATTTGACTTGAAGGGCCCGTGGTGAACGCCCGGCGGCCGACACGCATAGGTGCCCCCGGCGAAATTCTCACCACCCTCGCCCTTGTCGTCATTGCCAACCGTCAGGTCGCCGGACACCAGGAACACCTCTTCCCAGTGGTCGTGGACGAAGGGCGCGGTGGTGTATGTCCCCGGCTCGAACCGGAGGAGGCGGGACCGGCTTCCGGTCTTGTTCTCCTCGTCGATGTCGCTGGCCAGGATCTTCTGCTGGATGCCTGCGGGATACCCTTCGGGCGTTTCCCACCCGTCGTCCCAATCGAGATGATAGAATTCCTTGTGCGGCTTGTTGAACGACATGTCCCTGTCCTCCTCGGCTCTAACCCTCGACGGGCAGCACCTCTATCCCATATCGGTGACGCAGCGACCGCTCGCGCACCGGATCGTACAATTCCATCTCGAAGGCGGTCGCGGGGCGGACGCCTCCCTGCACGGCGAGCGTTCCACCGAACATCGCGGTTCCGGGGCCAATCCCGCCATACAGATCGATGAGGTCTTCCGGCCGACGCATCGCCGTGACCGCGCCTTCCTGATAGGCGCTCCGCGCATCGCCCTCAATCGCCCAGGACCGCAGCACCAGGCTGTCCCAATGGTCCGCGACCTCTTCCCACGGCCACACCGTGGACGCAATCGGCTTCGCGCACATCTGCTTCGACAGGGAGACATTTATCGTCTCCGCCTGCCGATCCGTGTGATCCGACCCGAGACCGACAAACCGGCCGTCCGGTGTCTCGAAGATCACGGTCTCGACCTCCCCGCTCGAGGCGCCTCCCGACACCTGTATCTTGTCCGCGGCGGTCAAGAGCGCCGCGGCTACCCGATAGAATATCGGCGTAGACTTGGGCCGGGCAACTCCCAGCTCTTCCAACTCCCGGATATGGGCTTCCATTGCCGCCGGATCGCGGCCCGTCCAGCCGGCAATCACAAGGCGTTCCACCGGCATCGGCCGGGGCGTTTCGCCATCCTCCGAGACCACCGTCAGTTCGAGTGCTGCTGCCACGGACATCGCGTTCCCTTCAGGCGAAAATGTTCGATCGTTCGTATTGGACGGGCCACGCGACGTTTGCCGCCTTGAGACTTGCGGCGGCGCGGAGCGGCCATGTCGGGTCGGCGAGGAGAGTCCTGCCCAGCGCAACAATGTCGGCCCGGCCGTTGGCGACAATCTCTTCCGCCATGTCGGGTGTGTGGATGAGGCCGACCGCCGCCGTCGCGATCCCGGCCTCGCGCCGCACCGTCTCGGCGAAGGGCACCTGGTACCCGGGATGGATCGGAATATTCTGGCGCGGATCGTTACCGCCCGAGGAGCAGTCCAGGAGATCGACATCCCCACGCGCCGCGAGGCGCCGGGAAAGCTCGACCGTCTCGGCGAGGTCGATCCCCCCGTCCACCCAGTCCGTGCAGGACAACCGGACGGCCAGCGGGAGTTCCGCCGGCCATTCCGACCGCACAGCGTCGATCGTTTCCATCAGGAAGCGGGCCCGGGCCGTAAGATCGCCGTTGTAGGCGTCGGTCCGCACGTTCGACAGGGGCGAGAGGAACTGGTGGAACAGGTAGCCGTGCGCGCCGTGGAGTTCGAGGAAGGTGAAACCGGCCTCGCGCGCCCGCCGGGTTGCCGACGCGAAATCCTCGATCGTGCGCCCGATCGCGGCCGCGTCCATCGCGACAGGAACGGAATATCCCATCGCGTAGGGCAGTTCGGAGGGGCCGATGACGTTCCAGCCGCCAGCATCCGGCGGCACCGGCGACGTCCCTTCCCAGGGCCGTCTGACCGACGCCTTTCGGCCGGCGTGGCCGATCTGGATGCCCGGCACGGCACCCTGTGAAGCGATGAAGTCCGCGATCGGAGCCAGCGCGTCGCGCTGCGCATCGTTCCACAGGCCCAGGCAGTTTCTGGTGATCCGGCCTTCCGGCGCCACGTGTGTGGCCTCTACGCAGACGATGCCCGCGCCGCCCGCTGCCCGGGCGCCGAGATGCTGATGATGCCAGGCGTTCGCAACTCCGTCGTCCGCCGAATACTGGCACATCGGCGACAGCATGATCCGGTTGCGCACGGTAACGGACCGCAGGGTCAGCGGCCTGAACAGATGGGGGTTGGGGTCCCGCCGAAGGATCCGGCGTCGATCCTCACCAGCCATCAAAAGATCCTTCGGGTTGACATGGCCTGATGGGTAACAGGCCCCTCCGCCCTCGGCAGGTTGGCGAAGTCGTGACGCGCCCTCTGGCGCGCCTCCGACTGGAGTGCCGCCGCGAGGTCGTCGGCCGTATCGAAACTCATCTGGGCGAGGAAGTCGGTCGGGTCCGCATGGGTCGCGAGCGGATCCGCCGCTGGCACCGGCCGGTGCACGACGAGAGACCGTATGCCAGGGAACTCGGACAGGATCTCGGCGTGACGGCGACAATAGTAATCGTCGAACGCGTCCAAGACCGCGCCCAGGTTCTGATACCGGACGAAGTAGGAAATACTCATTTCTCGCTCCCAACGACACCCAAGCTATTGCTGCTTGATGCGTCGCACCAGATATTACGTGAGATATCACAAAATGATTAACGCATGATCCTCTTGCGAATTACGCATTGCTGACAGGGCTCGCCTCGAGGATTCGCTACAGCGACTACCTGCGGCGGCTAGATACCGGCCGGAAACGCCTCTAGCAAAGCCGCGACCGATTTGTCACCCAACCGGCGGGCGACGCGGGCCAGCATATCGAACTCCGTGCGGTCGAGGTCACCGAAAAAATAGTCGTTCACCCGGCGTATGCCGGATGCAAGCCTGTCGATGCGCTTCCGCCCCTCGCTGGAGAGATGCAGCAATACGGCACGGCGGTCGGCGGGATCGACCCGTTTCTCGACGAGGCCGTCCTGCTGCAACCGCCCGGCCTCCGCCGTCACGAACGGCCCGCTGACGTGAAGCCGGGCAGCCACGTCGCCGACACGAATACCACCAGGTTGCTGCCCGATCGTCATCAGAATGGCGTAGGCCGGTCCAGACACGCCCATCGCCGCGGCCAGACGGTCTCGGGCCTCCCGCATCTGCATTTCCAGATGCAGGAGGTCATAGACCATCTGGCGAAACCGGTCGTCGCCCGATCCATCGAGCAGCGCCTGCGCGGACACGGTTCGCGGCAAGCGCCACGCCCGTCCGGCTGGATCCTTTCCGGTTTCGGCGCCGCTCCCGTCAGCCATCGGCCCTCGCGGGCGACAGGTCCACCCAGCCCGTATCGCCCAGGACGTGGGTCTCGATCGGGATATGCAGGCTGTCGTGGACGGCGTTGTAGAATTTCCAGAAGCCGACCACGCAGCCGATTTCCACGATCTGGGCCGGCGACCAGTGTTTCTTCATTTCCTCAAGCAATTCGACCGGGACGTTCGACGGGTCGTCCGATGCGGCGCGAACATAATCGATCGCCGCCTTCTCCCCATCGTCGTCCCAGCCGCCGGTGCCGTCGATCAGGTCGGTGACCTCGTCATCGGACATGCCCCAGCCCTCGGCGCCACCGCGCGGCTCACCGCGCAGCATGCCGCAATTGTGGGCCGTGCAGTAGGCACAGCCGTTGGTCGTCGAGGCGACGGCCCCGAGCTTCCGCTTGAGCCGCTGCGGTACCGTCGAGGAGCCGTCGCGCATGATGAGCGAGTTCAGTTTCCACAGGGTCTCGGCGATCTCCGGCCGGTGCATGTAGACCTTGAGGGCGTTCGGCAGGAAGCCCATGCGCTCCTGATAGGGCGCAAGGATGGGCCTCAAGTGCTCCGGATAGTCCTTCTCCTCGACATAGGGGATGACCGGATCGGCCTCGACGGAGACACGGGGCGGCGGTGCGGACATGGGGATCTCCTTGTTGCGAAAATGCGGGGTTGAGCGATCAGTCGAGATAGTCCTCGAGCCTGACCTTGCCCCAGTTGCGCGGCCAGGCGCGGTCTTCGCGCTTGACGTCGTGGCGGGGTTTCACGGTGGCGTCGATGCCGATCTTGCCGACCGTGCGCCACGGCGGATCGCCCTCGATCGGCGCGCCGGACGGGTCGAAGAGCGAGCCGCGCGTATTCGGCACGATGATCACGTCGCGCGCCGGGTCCACCCGCGAGGCGATGGCGTGATAGACCTGCTCGGCGCTCTCGATGTCGGTTTCCGGGCCCACGGCAACGACCATCTTGGTGTTGAGCCAGGGCGCGCCCATGCATTGCAGCAGCGCGTCGTTGACGAAGCCGTCGCGCGGATACTCGACCTGGATGATGCAGGACAGCGCCCCGCCCCAGGTGGGAAACCGGATGTCGTGGACCTTCAGGCCCATTTCGGTCAGGCGATTGTAAAGCACCGCCTCGTGGCACAGGCGCGGCAGCGGCTGATGGTCTGTGTCCGGGACGGTCTGATGGTTTCTGTAGATGGGACGGTCGGCCCGTCGGGTGATCGCCGTGATCGTGACCTTGGGAAGCTTCTGCTCCTTCGGCATGTAATACATTGAAGGTGAGACAGATGTGCCGAACGGGAAAAGCTCGGAGATGTCCAGCACACCCTCGGCCACGATCTCTGCATGGGCCGGGACATACATATCGATGGTCTCGCATTTCACCATCTCGACATCCTGGTCCATGATCGTTCCGACCATCTCCAGTTCGCCCCACAGGTCCATGTGGAGGCCGGAGAAATTGGCCATGATCTCGTAGGCCGGCGGGACGCCCCAGACGAAGGCGACCGGCACCTGGGTCTCACCCCGCGCCCGCCACTTGCCCATGACGGCATAGGCGTGCGGGGTGACATAACTGACGAGCCCTTCCGCCGGCCCGGTCGGCGTCGTGCCGGCGTTGCAGGTGTTGTAGAAGCCCGTCTCCGGGTCCTTCAGGATGTTCATCGCGGTGATGTAGGGAAATTCCTCGACATCCGTGTGGAACGGGATCGGCATTTCCGTCCAGTCGATGTCCTTGCCGGTAAGCACGACTTCCTTCACCGGGCCCGTGTCGACAAAGGTATAGCCGCGCGGCGCCTTCCGAAGGCGCTGCCCCAGGGTCGGCAGGAAGTCCTTCGGCGCGACGCCGAGGGCGCGCGCCTGGGACCAGCGATGCCGGACCAGCATGTCGCACAGCCGATAGCCGGGCTTGCCGACGATATTCTCGAACAGGATGGGGCCGTGGGACTGGGCGGTGAGCGCGCCGATATCGTCTATCTCGACCGGCTTTCGCACGACCGTCAGGATGTCGGCATTGGTCTCCAGATACCCGCGCAGATCGCGATCCAGCTGGTTCTTCGGCGCCGAACCGGCCGCCGGGGAAGAGGCCGATGAAGAGGGAGGCGAGGTGTCGTTCATGGCTGTCTCCATTTATCTAACTAAGTTAGCTAATTCCGGCCCGGACGACAAGCGCGATTTGACCGCTGACCGACCGCGACTAAGGTGACGGCCGACAATCCGACTGGAGAGGAGCCCACCATGCCGTCGCCGACCCCACCGCGTTCAGACAAGATCCTTCTGGAACGGGTGGACCGCATCGCCACCCTGACGTTCAACGAACCCGATACGCGCAACCAGATCAGCGAAGGAGCCATCCTGGCCGATCTTCTGGCGGCGCTGGAGGCGGTTCAGGAGGACGACGGCATTTCGGTCCTGATCGTCACCGGTGCCGGCACGGCCTTCTCCGCCGGCGGCGACATCAAGGCAATGCGCGATCGGCGAGGCACCTTCGGCGGCAGCCCGCTGGACGTTGCCGAGAACTATCTGCGCGGGGTGCAGAAAATACCCCGGGCGCTGTACAACCTCGACGTTCCGACCATCGCGGCCGTCAACGGCCCGGCCATGGGCGCGGGTTGCGACATCGCTTTCATGTGCGACATGCGCCTCGCGGCGACGACGGCGAAGTTTGGCGAAGTCTTCGTCAATCTGGGCATCATCCCGGGCGACGCCGGAAGCTGGTTCCTGCCGCGGCGGATCGGCTACCAGACCGCTGCCGAGATGACATTCACCGGGCGCGTCGTCGGCGCGGAGGAGGCCCTGGCCAAGGGCATGGTCCTGAAGGTGGTGGAGCCCGATGCCCTGATGCCGGAGGCTCTGGCGCTCGCCGAGACCATCGCCGCAAAGCCACCGCGCGCCCTGCGCCAGGCGAAGCGCCTGTTGCGCGCCGGGGAAGCGACCGATCTCGCCAATTTCCTCCAGCTCGCCGCTGCCAACCAGGCCCTTGCCCATCATACGGCCGACCATCTGGAAGCGGTCAATGCCTTCATCGAGAAGCGCGCACCGGCATTCAAGGGGGAATAGCTCGCCACCCGACGGCGGATCAGCCGCCCTCCTCGTCCCGCATCCGGGCGCGGACAGTGCGATGGGTGATCCGCTCCCCTGTGGCCGCATCGACCATGACCGGCACCACGGGTGCGCCCGTCTCCCGGCCGACCAGATCGAAAGGCGGCGGGCCCTCGGCCGGCACGTTGCGATTGGCCCATTCGATCAGGGTCAGAAGCACGGGATAAAGCTCTTTTCCACGTTCGGTCAGCCGGTATTCATGGCGCACCGGGCGCTCCTGATAGGGTTCCCGTCGCAGGACACCGGCCGCCTCCAGCTTGCGCAGCCGGTCGGCCAGGACGTGACGCGTAATTCCCAGCCGTTCCTGGAACTGCTCGAACCGGCGGACCCCCAGGAAGCAGTCGCGCACGATCAGCATCGTCCAGCGATCGCCGATGACCGACAATCCGCGGGCGACGGGACAATCCTCGTCTGCCAGTTCGTTCCACCTCATCCGGAAACTATAGCGGCCTCTTGACAGGTTCCAAAAGGGAACTCATAAATCAGTCCATTCTAAAAAGGAACTCACTTCACCGCTGTCGACGGAAGGACGCCGATGCCCCCGGATTCGCTGCACCCCGCGTCGAGAACCCGCACCTACGATTACTCGATCGCCGCGTTCGACACCGAAGCCGCCCTCACGATGACCGGTCTCGAATATATGCAGGCGCTCGTTTCGGGCCGGATCGGCGCCAAGCCGCCCATTTCGGACACCCTGGGCATGACGATCCCGTTCGACCTGGGACACGGCACGGCAACGATCGACGCGGAGCCGGCGGATTTCCTCATGAACCCGATCGGCAGCATCCATGGCGGCTTTGCCGCGACCTTGCTGGACTCGGTAATGGCGATCGCCGTCCACACCACCCTGCCGGCGGCGACGGTCTATACGACGGCGGAGTTGAAGGTCAATTACACGCGGGCAATCCTGCCGGAAACCGGAAGGCTGCGCGCCATCGGGACCGTCATCCACTCCGGCCGGCAACTGGCCACGGCCGAAGGGCGGGTCACCGGCATCGAAGACGGCAAGCTGTACGCCCATGGATCGACCACTTGCCTGGTCCTGCCCGTCGGCGGCAAGAGAGGCTGAAGGCGCGCCCCGAGCCGCCGCCTGAGAACCGCCGGGGCGCCCAGGGCAGGGACCGGGGAGACCGCCCCTAGCGTTTTTCCGTTCTAGACGGCGCGGAAGACCAATGTCGCGTTGAGCCCTCCGAAAGCGAAACTGTTGGACAGCGCTGCCCCGATCTTGCCCTCACGCGCCTCGTTCGGAACATAGTCGAGGTCGCATTTCGGATCGGGGCCCAGATAGTTCGCGGTCGGCGGCACGACGCCCTGATCCATCGCCTTGAGCGTTGCCACGGCTTCCACCGCGCCGGCGGCGCCCAGCGTGTGCCCGTGCATCGACTTGGTCGAGCTGATCTGCAACTTCCCGGCCCAGTCGCCGAAGACGCGCTTCAGCGCGCTCGTCTCCGTCACGTCGTTCAGCTGCGTGCCGGTACCGTGGGCGTTGACATAGGCGATATCCTCGGGATTCGCCCCAGCGGTCTCAAGCGCCTGCCGGATGGCCCGCGAAGCGCCTTCCTCGGACGGCATGACGATGTCGCCGGCATCCGCGCTGGCGCCGTAGCCGGCAAGTTCGGCATAGATCTTCGCGCCGCGCGCCTTCGCGTCCTCCAATCGTTCCAGGACCAGAATGCCCGCCCCTTCGCCGATCACCATGCCGCGCCGGTTGGCACTGAAGGGCCGGCAGGTATCCGTCGCCATGACCCTCAGGCTCTCCCAGGAGCGCTGGCCGGCGAGGGTGATCGTCGCCTCCGTCCCGCCCGTCACGGCGGCTCGGGCCCGGCCGGTGCGGATCATCCAATAAGCTTCGCCCATCGCATGGTTGGAGGACGAACAGGCACTGGAGACGCAGAAAGAGATACCCTGGAGCCCGAAGGCCATGCTGATCTGGCTTGCCGCCGCACTGATCATCAGCCGCGGCACGGTCGAGGGGCGGGCCCGCGGGACGTTGTCCCGGATCAAACGCATATAGGCCTGATCGACTGTGGTATAGCCGCCGATGCCCGACGCAACGATCGTCGCCGTCTCCGCGCCGAGCCCATCCTTCTCGAAGTCGATCCCCGAATCCGCGACAGCCTGGCGCGCGGCGATCAGCCCGAACTGGGCGAATCGGTCCAGCCATTCCAGGTCGCGCTCTTCGAAATGCGCGTCGGGGTCGTAGTCCTTGACCTCCGCCACCACTCTGGCATGGAGCTGCTTCGCGTCCACCACCGTGACGTCGCCGATGCCCGAACGGCCTGCGGCAAGGCCGTCCCACATCGCTGCAATGTCGTGGCCCAGCGCGTTGATGGTGCCGAGGCCGGTGACCGCGACGCGGTGGAAATTGGGATCGGTCATGAATATTTTCTGATCTGGAGGGAGGCGCGAACGCCAGCGGGACCTAGGCCCCTTCCGTCTGTTGTTCGGCGATGAGCTGTGGGACGCCGTTCACGACGTCGGCCATGGTCTCCAGCTTGAAGCTGTCATCGTCCTGGGGAACGTAGACGTCGAAGGC
>CAYGKX010000054.1:13469-14575 GCA_964350225.1 uncultured Rhodospirillaceae bacterium
CTCTCCCGATCGATACGCGCCTCCTTGGCGACGATATCGAAGATCTTTTCCTTGATTTCCTCGTCGGTGAAGCCGGCCATCTAGTATCCCCTTAGCCTTGTTAGGCCCTTCAAGTTTCTTCCTTCTCAAGCGCCGCGACACGGCGCTTCAACTGATCGAAATCGCGGAACAGGCGCGGCAAGCGCGCGATCCCGAACAGTTCGATCTTCTTCTCGTCCTTTGGTCCCGCCGGTATGCCGCCCCAGATTTCCCGCGACGGGATGCTGCGCGCCACACCGGACATGCCCAATATAATGACGTCGTCGCCGACTGTCAGGTGATCGCCGATGCCGGAGCCGCCGGCAATCACCACCCGGTTTCCGATTTTCGTACTGCCGGCGATACCGACGGTGCCGGCTATGAGGCAGTTCTCTCCCACCGTCACGTTGTGCCCGATCTGTACCAGATTGTCGATCTTGGTGCCGCTGCCGATCCGCGTCGGGCCGAGGGTGCCGCGGTCGATGCAGGACCCTGCCCCGATCTCGACATTGTCCCCGACCACGACATTCCCGATCGAATTTATCCGCACGATCTCCAGATTCGTCGCCGAGACCTCGCCGGTCTTCCGCGCAGCCTCGACGCTGCCCATCTCCGGGGTCACGAAACCGAAGCCGTCGCCCCGAGAACGGCGTTGGGCTGCAGGACGCAGTCCGCGCCGACAATACAGCGATCGCCGATCCGGACGCCCATATGCAGCCAGGTCCGTGGCGCGATGGACACGTCGGCACCGATGGTGACATGAGAGTAGATACGGCAGCCGTCACCGATCCGTGCGCCCGGGCCAACCGACACGAAAGCGCCGATCGTCACGCCTTCACCCAGTTCCGCGGACGGATCGATGGCCGCGCTCGGGTGAATGCCGTCGCCGACATGAGCGGGACGCGGAAAGAGCGCGAGGAGCTGGGCGAGTGCGAGTCGGCCGCGTCCGGCCACCAGGCCGCCCGCGAACCGGTCCGGATCGAGGTCGCTGCCCTCGCTCACGATCGCCGCCCGCGCCTTCGTCGCGGCCAGGGCCCTGAAGGAGCCCTCGTCCATGGCCAACGCCAGCTGGTCCTCGCCATCGGCCA
>CAYGKX010000055.1:0-14128 GCA_964350225.1 uncultured Rhodospirillaceae bacterium
ATCGTTACATCGGCGGCAGAGGGCAGGGGGCCGGCGGGCATCGGGACGGCCTCAGCCGCTCATGCCCAGACGCTCGGAAGCTTCGCCGGCCAGTTGCTTCAAGAGGGCGGTCGACCGGCGCCGTTCCGCGGCCGGATCGCTCTCCAGGCCGATGATCGTAACGCAGGCGACGAGCTGCGCCTGGGAATCGAACACCGGTGCCGACGCGGCCCAGATGCCGGGCGCCAGATGGCTCTTCGCCTCGACATAGCGGTCGTGGCGGATCTTCTCGATCATCTTTTCGAGACCCGCCTCCGTCTTTTTTCGCGCGCCCTTGTCCATCGCGGCAAGTTCGGTCTGCAAGACCCTCTGGGTCGCTTCGGGCGGCATCAAGGCGAGGAAGATGCGGCCGGTCGTCGAGCCGAGCAGCGGGAATGTCGTACCCAGCCCGACAGAGGCGAAGAGCACGCGGCTGCCGCGCTTCCAGCGGACGGCGACCGGGCCGCTCTCGCCCCAGATGGCCAGCATGGAGGTCTCCCGGATCGAGAGCGCCAGCCGATCGACAGCCTCCTCGGCGACCTCGACGGGTTCCAGGCGGTTGAGCGCCGCGAGCCCGATGCGTACCGCCGTCGGGCCGAGGTCGTAGTGCCCGCTGTTCGGGTCCTGCACGACCATCGCCTGGCGGATCAGGCTGGCGAGATAGCGATGCGCCTGACTGGGCGACAGTTCCGACAGGCGGCTGATATCCCGCAACGCCAGCGGACCGTTCGCCCGGGCGAGCACGTCGAGGACCCGGATACCGATCTCGACGGAGTTGATGCCCTTGCTGGCGGTGACCTTGCCGGCGGCCGGCGGACGACCAGCGGCGGGGCGGCCCGGCAGATCGTTCATTCCCCAGTCCCGATCGTGGTGGTGCGCTGCATCTCGCGCATCGTCATTCGTCCTTCGCCAGGAAGCGCCTCGCCAGATGGACCCAATAGCTGGTCCCCATCGGAATGATGGCGTCGTTGAAGTCGTAGCCGGGGTTATGCACCATGCAGCCGCCTTCGCGCACGCCGTTCCCGATCCAGACATAGGCGCCCGGCTTGGCCTGCAGCATGAAGGCGAAGTCCTCGGCCGCCATGACGGGCCGCGCGTTCCTGTCGACCCGCGCCGTACCGAAGGCCGCCTCGAGAACGTCGGCGGCGAAGGCCGCCTCTTCGGCGCTGTTGATCGTCGGCGGGTAGCGCCGGTCGTAGCGAAGCTCGATCTCGACGCCATAGGCGCGACCGACCGCGTCGGCATGGCGGCGCATCGCCGCCTCGATGGCGTCCTGTACCTCCGGCGAGAAGGCGCGCACGGTCCCGCCCAGGGTCACCGTCTCGGGCAGGACGTTCCAGGTATCGCCGCCATGAAACTTGGTTACGCTCACCACCGCCGTATCGATCGGGTCGAGGCTCCGGCTGACGATGGTCTGGAGCGCCTGGACCAGATCGGAGCCGGCGACGATGGTGTCGGTGCCCGTCTGCGGCATGGCTGCGTGGGTGCCCCGCCCCGTGATCGCGAATTCGAAGATGTCGAAGGACGCCATCATCGGCCCCGGCATGACGGCGAAGGTACCGACCTCCATGCCCGGAATGTTGTGCATGCCGAAGACAGCCTCGCAGGGAAAGCGATCGAAGAGGCCGTCCTCGACCATCTCTCGCCCGCCGCCCTCATTCTCTTCGGCAGGCTGGAAGATGAAATGGATCGTGCCGTCGAAACCGCCCGCCTCCGCCAGATGCTTGGCGGCGCCGAGGAGCATCGTGGTGTGGCCGTCGTGCCCGCAGGCATGCATCTTTCCATCATGCCGGGACCGGTGGTCGAAGTCGTTCGTCTCCTGGATATGCAGCGCATCCATATCGGCACGGAGCCCCACCGATCGCTCCGAAACGCCCCGCTTCAAGGTGCCCACCACGCCGGTGCGCGCCAGGCCCCGATGAACCTCCAGCCCGTATTCCTGCAGCCGCTCGGCGACGATGTCCGCCGTCCGCACCTCTTCAAAGGCTGTCTCCGGGTGGGCATGGATATCTCGGCGGATCGCCGTGAGCGTCTCCAGGTCGGCCTCGACCTCCGGAAGGACGCCCGGACCGCCAGGGGAGTAAGTCAGTTCATCCATTTCGGAAGCCATGTCGCTATCTCCGGAAATATGAACAGGAGGGCCATTACCACCGCTTCGGCGGCGAGAAACCAGCCGATGCCCTTGAATATCTCTTCAAGGCCGATCTGCCCTTTTACCAAGGTCGAAACGGCGAAGACATTCAATCCCACAGGCGGGGTCAGGAGGCCGATCTCGATGAACTTCACGACCACGATGCCGAACCAGACGAGGTCGTAGCCGATCTCCTTGAAGAGCGGCAGGAAGATCGGAACCGTGATCAGCATGATCCCGAGCGGGTCGAGGAACATGCCAAGCAGGATGAAGACGAGCGACGCGCCGAGAATGACGAGAATCGGCGAGACGGCGGTTCCGCTCATCGTGTCGGCGATGAAGGCCGGCACCCCGACGATGGCCATGTAGCGCGACAGCATGAGCGCCCCGATGGCGACGAACAGGATGACGGCGGTCGTCGTCATGGCTTCGCGCAAGGCCCGGCGCAGCAGCGAAAAGGTCAGCCTGCGCTGGATCGCGGCGAGTAGAACCGCCGACAGGGCCCCGATGCCCCCGGCCTCGGTCGGGCTGAACAGTCCGCCATAGATGCCGCCGATCACAATGATCGCGAGAAGCGGGAGCGGCCAGAAACCAGCCAGGGCCGCAAATTTCTCGCGCAAGGACGGACGGTCCTCCAGCGGCGGCGCGAGCGCCGGATTGAGCATGCAGCGCCCGACGATCATGGCGCCGTAGGCGACCGCGGTCAGGACACCGGGCAGGATCCCCGCGATGAAGAGCTTGGCGATCGAGACCTCGGCGAGGATGCCGTAGACGATCAGCGCGATGGAGGGCGGAATGATCGCCGCGAGGGTCCCGCCGCAGGCGCAGGCGGCGGTCGCGAGGCCCGGGTTGTAGCCATAGCGGAGCATTTCCGGAATGCCGATCTTGCCCATGGCGACAGTCGTCGCGAGGGTCGAGCCCGACGCCGCACCGAAGCCCGCGCAGGCGAAGTTCGTCGCGACCGCCAGCCCGCCGGGCAGCCGCCCGAACCAGAGACGCGCGGCGGTGTAGAGGGATGTCGTCAGGCCCGAATGAAAGGCGACCGATCCCATCAGGATGAACATCGGAATCGCCGAGAACTCGTAGGTCGCCGCAAATTCGTAAGGGATCTTGCCGGCGAGGCTGAGCGCCGGGGCGAAGCCGAGGAAGGACACCATCCCGCCGAAGGCGACGAGGGCGAGGGCGAGGGCGACCGGAAAGCGCAAGCCGATCAGGACCAGGAGAAGCGCGAGCGCGACGAAACCCTGGGCGACCGGGCTCATGACCCGGTTCTTTCCGAGCGCCCCATCATCCGGGCCGGGATCAGGAGGAGCGATGTCAGGCCCAGGGTCGCGAAGCCGAGCGGGACCAGCCAGCGAAACGGCCAGGTCGGGATGGCGCCGGACACCAGTTCTATCCGCTCGCGCCGCGCCGTCGCGTCCCAGGCCTCGCCCGCCGTGTACCAGGCGAGCGTGACGGCCATCGCCGCCATCGCCAGGTTGATCGCGACATCGAGGACAGCCTGCCCGCGCGGGCCGACCTTGCTGGTAAAGAGATCGGCCGAGATGTGCTCGCCCCGGCGCTGCAGGGCGCCGAGCGGCAGGAAGACGATCGCAACCATGTACCAGCGGGCGATGATCTCCGGCGTGCCCTCGATCGGCACGCGGAACAGATTGGCGACGATCTCCGCGACGATATGCAGGCACATGACGGCGACCACGATCTCGCCGAGGGCGAGCAGGAACCCGGTCGACCGGTCGTAGAGGGCGGCGATACGCTGCATGCGCGCCGGATCAGGTGCCGCGGCCGCCGGCGACGAAATGCAGAACGCAGCCGTGGGCGACATGGGGTGCAACCCAGGACCCGCCAGAGCCGTCGGCCGTGTGCGCGATGCCGTTGCCATCGAGCAGGCTGTCCAGCTTCGCCACGTCCGCGACTTCGACGACGTACCCGATGAGCCGTGCGGCCGATGCCCCTGGCGCCGCATCGACGCCGGGATATCTTCCGCCCGCGGCCTCGGGCGACAGGATCGTCAGTGCGACGTGATCGAGGGACACCCGCACACCGCCGTCGTCCTCGGTCTCGATCCCGGCGCCCCAATAGCGGGCATAGTGATCCGCGACGGCCGCCGGGTCCGCGGCGACGGCGATCACCCCGGCGAGGCGGGACGCGCCGTTCGGATGGCCGACGAATTCCGGCCGGCGGTAGTGTTCCGGTGTCACATACTCGACCACGTTCCAGTAGACCGGTGCCTGGCCGACCGTCGGGATCACGACGACGAACTGGGGCGAGATGACTTCTCCGCCGGGCAGTACCCAGTCGCGCTTGAGCGGCCAGGGGTCGGCGACCTCCAGTCCTTTCTCCCGCAGGTCTGCCGCGCAGGCCGTCACGTCGCCCGCAACCATGACCATGGAGGCCGGCCGCTCCGGCGGCAGCAGGATGTCGCTCATGATCTGCGGGGCCGCCGAGGGGTCCTCCAGCGACAGGAATTCGACGAAGTTGCAACGGTCGGGCGACGGTGGCTCAAAGCAGACAAGACGGTTGCTCATGCCCGGCAAGCCACTTCGGGGCGTCACGGTAAAGCCGAGCCGCGTCATGGTCTCGGCGGTCTTTTCGGTGTCGGCGACGCTGACCATCAGGTGGTCGATATCGAGAATGCGGCCGGTCATGCAGTCTGGTCTCCAGTGGTGGTCAGGGTGTCGTCGCCGAAGGCGAAAGCGATAGCGCCGTCGACGTGAAGCCGGGTGGAATCGAGCAGCGGAACCGAGGCGTCGCCGTCCGACAGAAGCAGCGGGAGTTCGGTGCAGCCCACGACGACCCCATCGGCTCCGGCGGCCGCCAGTCCTTCGACGATCTCCAGAAGGCGCGTGCGCGACCCGGGCCGGACATGGCCCAGGGTCAGTTCGTCGACAATCATCGTCTGAAGATCCTCCCGCGCCGGTTCCGGCGGCAGCAGAACATCGATCTGGAAGCGTTCGGCCATGATGCGGTCGTAGAGGCCGGAGCCGAGCGTCTGTTTGGTGCCGACGACCCCCACGGACCCAAGTCCGGCTTTCCGGGCCGCCGCCCCCACCGCATCGGCGATGTGGATCAGCGGGATCGAAACGGCCGCCGTCACCCGGTCCGCCACCAGATGGGCCGTGTTCGCCGTCAGGAGGACACAGCCCGCCCCGGCCCGTTCGACCGCAGTCGCCGCCGCGACGATGGGACGGGCGGCGCTGTCCCAGTCGTCGCGCAGGGCCGGCTCCAGCACCTCCTCGAAATCGACGGTGGCGAGGACGCTCCTGGCGTTGTGGTGGCCGCCCAGGCGCGCGCCGACGCTTTCGTTCAGGAGCCGATAGTAAAGCGCCGTCGCCTCCCAGCTCAGCCCGCCAACCAGACCGATCGTCTCTCGCTGCATGCCACCCGTCTCCAACGGCGTTCCCGCACGTCAGTAGCTGACTTTAGAGAACACCCGCTCGTTCAGCACCTTCACGAAGGTCGCACGATCGCCCTTGAAGTCCGGCAGATACTCCGTATGCCATTTCGCGAAGATGCCGGCGATGGTCGTGACCAGCTTTTCCGGGTTCTCGAGCTTGCGGCTTTCGGCGAGCTTGACCAGCGCTGCGATCTCGGACTTCCGAAAGGCCAGCCACTTCTCCTGCATTGCCTTGCCGCCGGCGACGAAGGAGACCTTGCCATCCAGCGCCTTCCGCGCGGCGACATCCCCATCGACATAGGCGCCTTTCACATAGTCGAACGCCCAGCCCGCCATGTTCGCGGCGAGCGCCTTCTTGTCGGCCGCCGAGATGCGGTCGAAGGAGGCCTTGTTGAAGACCATCGGATAGGCGCCGACGATGACGCCCTGCGGCATCGTGACGACCGCCTTCGCGACGTCGGTCAGCCCATAGCTGACGATCCAGGCCGGCGGGCCCATGAAGCAGTCCGTCTGGCCCAACTGCATGGCCTGAACGAACTGGCGGAAATTCTGCCGCCGCGGCGTCATGCCCAGAAGCGCGCCCCAGCGCAGCTCCGTCGCGCCGATCGCGCTCATGCGCAGGCCCTTCAGATCGGCCATGCCGGCGACCGTCTTGCGGCACACCATGTTGAGCGGCGTCGCCGACTGGGCGAAGAGCGGCATGATGCCGAGCTTCGCGAAGTCCTCCCGGCATTTTGGGCAGGCGATGAAATAGGCCTCGTTCAGCGCCCCCAGGGTGGCGAAGGTTTCCGTGCCGAAGCCGGTGAAGCCGGCGAGCAGGCTGGCATAGGGCAGCTCCGAGGTGTGGAACTGCGAGACCATGAAGCCCGCGTCGACCACCTTGTCGCGGATCCCGCTGATCGTGTTGCGCGGCGTCAGGACCGTGCCGCCGACGAGGTTGGTGAATTTCACCCGGCCGCCGGTCGCCGCCGTGATCTTCTTCTCCAGCGGGAACACGCCCTTCTGGTTGGCGGAGGAGCGCTCCGGCACGAAGGAGCCGTAGCGGAAGGTCTGGGCCGCCGCGCCGTCGGCGAGGCCCGTCAGAAGCAGGGCCGTCGCGAGGCCGGCCATAGTCGTTCGAATGCGATCCGGACGCGTCATTTTCGTCTCCATATCGAGGGCCTCCGAGGATGGGCGGTCGTTGCCGCTCCGCAACGCCGGTCAGCGAGACACGACCTGCCCCAATCCGGCGTTTGCACCACGAGTAAAACTTTTGACATCCTCCAATGCAAGAAGTATTGCATTTTGACCAATGCATTTTCCAAAGTGAAAATTCAGGTCTGTGGAACGGAGGCTGGCCAGAGCCCGATGAAAGCGCTGTATTTCGAGGAACACGGGGACATCGACGTCCTCCGCCATGGCGAGATGCCGGAGCCCGAGACGCGGCCCGGATGGGTCAAGCTGAAGGTCCGGGCCTGCGCCCTGAACTATCTCGATATCTTCGCCCGGCGCGGCATGCCCGGTATCAAGGTGGAGCTGCCCGGCATCTCCGGTGCCGACTGCGTGGCCGACATCGCGGAGCTGGGCGACGGCGTCACGGGCTGGGAGGTTGGGCAGCGTGTGCTGGTCTACCCGCCGCACATGGATTTCGAGAAGGGCGAGTTCGATCTTCTGGGCGAGAACCGCCGCGGGGCGCTAGCGGAATTTTGCACCGTGCGGGCCTCGCAGCTCATGACCCTGCCCGACCACGTCTCCGACGAAGCCGCGGCCGCCCTGCCCTGCGCCTACGGGACGGCCTACCGGATGATGTTCACGCGCGGCGAGGTGAAGGCCGGGGAGACGGTGCTGGTTCTCGGCGCCAGCGGCGGGGTCGGCAATGCCGCCGTTCTCTTGGCCAAGCAGGCCGGCGCCCACGTCGTCGCGGCGGCGGGGTCGCCGGAGAAATGCGAGAGGCTGAAGGCCATCGGCGCGGACGAGACGATCGACTACCGCGAAACGGATTTCGCCGATTACACCCGCAAGACCACCGGCAGTCTCTTGCGCGGAGGCGGCTACGACGTCGTCGTCAATTTCACCGGCGGCGATACCTGGGCGAAATCGATCCGCTGCGTGAAACGGCATGGACGGCTTCTCACCTGCGGCGGCACGGCCGGCTACTTTCCCGAGACCGACATTCGCTTCATCTTCATGGCGGAGATGGATATCCGGGGATCGACCGGCTGGCTCTACGACGAACAGAAGGCGGTGCTCGATCTCGTCTCGGACGGGTCGATCGAACCTGTCGTCGGCGGGGTCTATGCGCTGGAGGACGGCAAGGAGGCCGTCCGGGCGCTGGAAGACCGGAACTTTTTCGGAAAGATCGTGGTGAAGCCATGAGCGAGACGCCGGACTTCGACCTGGAAACGATCAAGGGCTGGCTGTCCGGCGGCTTCCACGACGTGCTGGACATGTCGATCGAGGCTTTCGATCCGGCGGACGGGACCCTGACCCTGTCGCTGCCCTACAAGGACCGATATGCGCGCCTGCCGGCCGTCGGCGACTACCATGGCGGAGTGCTGGCCGCCTTTCTCGACGTCGCGGGCACCTTTTGCGCGGCGCTGGCCGCAAAGGGTCCGGCGGCGACCGCGAACATGCGCACCGACTATCTGCGGCCGCCGGTCAAGGTCGACCTCTTCGCGACGGCGCGGATCGTCCGGGCCGGGCGCAGCCTGATCGTGTGCGACGTGGAGGCGACCGACGGCGACGGTCGAAAATATGCCGTCGCCCGCGGCAGCTGGGCACCCGTGCCGATGCGGGGCAACTGAGAATGCTGGTCCGGGAGCGGCTGCGACTCCACGGACCCGAGGACCTCGCTGCGGTCGAGGCCGTCCCGATCGGAGAACGGCTGGGCCACGACAACAGCTATGACATGTTCGCCGCCGCCGCGGAGGCCTTCCCGGACAACGTCGCGATCCGCTTCCTACCGACCGGCGGCAGCGACGACACGCCTGTCGACATCACGTACCGGGAGTTCATCGGCAGGATCCGGCAGACGGCGAACCTGTTCCACGCCCGCGGCATCGGCCCCGGCAAGGTTGTTGCCTATCTCCTCCCGAACCTCCCGGAGACCTTTTACTGTCTATGGGGTGGTGAGGCGGCGGGGATCGTCTGCGCGATCAACCATTTCCTCGAGGCCGACCACATCGGTGCGCTTCTCCACCACGCCAAGGCAGAAGTGCTGGTGCTCGAGGGGCCGTCGGACTTCCCCATCTGGGAAAAGCTGCCGCGCCTGCGCGAACTGGCGCCGAACCTGAAGGCGATCTATCGGGTGGGGCCGGGGCCGGAGGTCGAGGGGGTCGAGGATTTCCACGCCGCCATTGCCGAGCAGCCGGACGACCGGCTGGTCAGCGGCCGCACGCCGAAACCCGACGAGATCGCCGCCTATTTCCACACCGGCGGGACGACGGGGGTGCCGAAGATCACGCCCCTTTCCCACCGGAACGAGACGGTCATGGCCTGGTGCAGCGTCCAGGTCTTCGGTCATTGCGAGACGGACGTCGTCTATTGCGGCATGCCGCTGTTTCATGCCGGCGGCATCAAGGCGGGCGGCATGTTCGCCCACGCGACCGGTGCGACGGTGCTGCTGGCCGGGCCGGCCGGGTTCCGCAACCGCCGGACCGTCGAGGAGTTCTGGCGCGCGGTGGAACATTTCGGCGTGACCTACGTGCCCGGCCCGCCGACGGTTTACGGCGCGCTGGCGGACCGCCCGGTCGACGCCGACATCTCGACCCTCGACATGGTCCAGGTTTCGGCGGCCCCGTCGCCGCGAGACCTGTTCGCGCGCTTCCGCGCCGCGACCGGCAAGTCCCTCCGCGAAGCCTATGGCCTGACCGAGGCGACCCTGGTGACCAACATCAACCCGCGCGGCGCGGAACCGCGCGACGGCTCCGCCGGGTTCCGGCTGCCCTATATGGAGCAGCGGATCGTGGAGCTCGATCCGGACGACCGGGCCGTCCGCGACTGCGGCCCGAACGAGATCGGCGTCGTCGCCGTACGCGGCCCCTGCGTCTTCGGAGGCTACCTGCCGCCGGCGTCGAACGACGGCCTGTGGCTGGGCGACGGCTGGCTCAATTCCGGCGACATGGGCCGGCTGGACGAAGACGGCTACCTGTGGCTGACCGGCCGGCAGAAGGACATGATCATCCGTTCCGGCCACAATATCGACCCGGAGACGATCGAGGGCCCCTTCTACACGCATCCCGCGGTCGCGCAGTGCGCGGCGGTCGGTAAGCCCGACCCCTATGCCGGCGAGCTGCCGATGGCTTTCGTCGCCCTGGCCGAGGGGGCGACGGCGGACGCGGACGAGTTGCTGGCCCATGCCGCCGCCTCGATATCCGAACGGGCGGCGATCCCGAAGCAGGTCGTCCTGATGGAGGCGCTGCCCCTGACCGCGGTCGGCAAGATCGCGAAGAACCTTCTGCGCGACGAGGCGGCCCGGTTGGCCATACAGGAGGCGGTCGACGCGGAGGCAACCCTCGCCGGCCCCCTCGCCGGCCCCCTCGCCGGCTATGTCGACGTGACCGTCCGGCGCGACCCGACCGAAGGCACGGTCGTGGTCGCGACTCTGGCGGCGGACGCGGGACCCGAGGTTCGGGACACGCTCAAGCGGCTGTTGGAGCGCTATGTCGTCCCGTCGGAGATCGTCCCCTCCGCGGAGTGAACCGGGCACGGTTGCAGGCGCCGCCGGAAACGCCATAGTCGGAGGACAAGCCGGCACCGCGACGGGCCGGCGCCGAAGGCGGAGGCGCGTCGGGATGCAATCTCAAACCGGCAGGAATGTGAGGATCGGCGGCGCGTCGGGCGCCTGGGGCGACAGTGGGGTGGCCATCCCCCAACTCGTCGAAAAGGGGCGGGTCGACTATCTCGTCTTCGATTATCTGGCCGAACTCACCATGGCGATCCTGGCGTCGATCCGCCAGCGCCAGCCCGAGATGGGATACGCCGGCGATTTCGCGCATATGCTCGCCCCCTCGCTTCCGGACATCGCGGCGAGCGGCATAAGGGTGGTATCCAACGCCGGCGGTCTGAACCCGCACGGCTGCGCCGCGGCGCTGGCAGCCGCGGCGGCGGAGCAAGGACTGGCGCCGCGCATCGCCGTCGTGGACGGCGACGACGTGATGCCACTCGTCGATACCCTGCGCGCGGAAGGCGTCGCCGAGATGACGACCGGCCGCCCGCTGCCCGAACGGCTCGTCACGGCAAACGCCTATCTCGGTGCGATGCCCATCGCCCGGGCGCTCGACGCGGGGGCCGACATCGTCGTAACCGGCCGGGTCGTCGACAGCGCCGTGACCCTGGGCGTATTGATGCACGAATTCGGCTGGGCGCCGGACGACCACGACCGCCTCGCCGCCGGGTCGCTGGCCGGCCACATCATCGAGTGCGGCTGCCAGGCGACCGGGGGCCTTTTCACCGACTGGGAAGACGTGCCCGGCTGGGAGACTATTGGCTACCCGATCGTCGAGGTCGCGGACGACGGCGGCTTCATCGTCTCGAAGCCACCGGAAACGGGCGGCCTCGTCACACCGGCCGTCGTGGCAGAGCAGATGCTGTACGAGATCGGCGATCCGGCGCGCTATATCCTGCCGGACGTCGTGGCCGATTTTAGCGGGGTGACCCTGTCACAGGTCGGTGACAACGAGGTCGCAGTCGCCGGGGCGTGCGGCCTGCCCCCCACCGAGAGCTACAAGGTCTGCGCGACCTGGCGAAACGGCTACAAGGTGGCGGCGGCGATGACCGTCATCGGCTTCGACGCCGCCGCCAAGGCTCGGCGCATGGCGGAAGCGATGATCGATCGCAGCCGCAACATGCTCCGCGCGCGGAACCTCGGCGACTTCTCGCGCACCAATATCGAGACGATCGGGGCGGAGAGCGCGTATGGCCCCCACGGCCGCGCCGGCGCGGCCCGGGAGGTCGTCCTGCGAATCGCCCTGACCCATCCGGACCGCAAGGCCCTGGAAATCTTCGCCCGCGAGATCGGCGCGGCTGGCCTGTCCTGGGCACCGGGCGTCACGGGCTTGTCCGGCCGGCCCAAGGTCGCCCCGCAGTTCGAGCTTTTCTCCTTCCTGCTCGACAAGTCGCGCCTGTCGCCGGCCGTCTCCCTCGGCGGGCGGCGGGAGACCGTCGCCGTGCCGGCCGGTATGCCCCTCGCGCGCCCGACGCCCGCCCGGACGGTCCCGGACGACGCAGTGTCCGGGAGCGACCTCGTCGATATCCCGCTGATCGCGATCGCCCACGGCCGCAGCGGCGACAAGGGCGACAGCGCGAATATCGCCATCGTCGCCCGCCGTCCGGACATCTATCCGCACCTGCGCCGGATACTGACCGAGGAACGCGTGGCCGGGTTCCTCGACTATCTGGTCGACGGCCCGGTGACGCGCTTCGAGGTGCCAGGGGTCTGCGCCCTCAACTTCCTGTGCGAACGGGCTCTCGACGGCGGCGTAGCCGGCTCCCTCCGCAACGACCCCTGGGGCAAGGGGCTGGCCCAGATCCTTTTGTCGATGACGGTGTCCGTCCCCGCCGATCTTGTCGGCTGACGCCCGCATGCGCCTATCGCAGACGTCTTTTTTTGATACAAAATTTTCCAAAATCTCTCGAAATTCGTATCACGTTAGGATATGGTCCCGCTCCAGCGCGGCCGGCGGTCGGTCGCGCGGCGGTACAGGTTGCACGCATCGGATATGCCCGGATTGTTCGACAGCCCTATCGACAGGCCCCGCGGCGGCCCGCGCGGAGATTCAGGCCGCCCGGCCCCGGCGCCTGAGTCCGCCGAAGCGCGTGCGATAGCTGGGATGCGCCGGCGGCGCGACGCCGTCCGGTGTCTCCAGAAGGGCCGTCAGATGCCGCTCGGCGGGACCGGCGACACGCAGATAGACGTCGCGACACAAGTCCTGCGCGGCGAGGCCCGGCCAATCGGTGTCGAGCAGTTCGTCCGGCAGTTTGGGGTCGCGCAGGAGGATGCGCCGGTAGGCGTGCATGGCAAGCGTGCGCAGGGCGAAACAGGTCTCGTCATCAGGCGTCTCCGCCGTCACGAAGGCGTCGCAGACGGGCTGGAAGGCATCGAGGAACTCGCGGTAGCCGGCGGCGACGCGGTCGAGATCCCAGCTCGCCCGGATCGCCTCCTGCAGCATTTCGGGCCGGGTCCAGTCTTCCGCGACCGCCCGCATGACGAGGGCCCGGCCGGCGAGGCCGGCGTCGTCCAGGGCCTGCCGCATGGCCGTATGGTCGGGGTCGGGATGCAGCATGATGCCCGGAGCGAGCTGCCCGAAGCCGAGCCAGTCGAGGTCGCGGCGCAAGGCCTCACGCGCATCCGCCTCGATGCCGGGAAGGCTCGTCGACACGAGGGTCCAGTGACGGTCCCAGGGTTCCGCGGAACGAAAATAGATACGACCATGCGCGGCGGCGCAGCGATGACGCCCGACCTCCGTAAGCCGGTAGTAGCTGCGCCGGCCAACCGGCTCGGCGACGAGCCATCCTTCCTTCACAAGCCGAAACATGGAGGTGCGGACGGCCCGCTCGTTCAGGCCAAGGGGCGCGGTCAGACGGGCGATGCTGCCGATCCAGGCACAGCCGCCGCGGTGCTGGATCGAATCGCCATAGATCGTGACGATCAGCGACTTGGCCTTGGGCTTCAGCCGCTCGACCAGTCCCTGCACCAGTTCGCCCCCCTGTCGCGTGCCCGCCATGCGACTTCCGGTCTCCCTCACCCGTTTTCCATCGCCCCCATTCTAACCATCGTGCCCCGGCCCGCCAGTCGCGCGGCCGTCGCAGCCTGAGGAGGAAACCACCTTGACCAAGACAGCCCTGCCCCTGACAGACGAACTCGCCGCCAAGGCGACCGCCGCGGGCGTTCCCGACGACCTGCTTGCGCCGCTCCGCGCCGCGCCGCCCATTGTGACGGGGAACTTCGACACGGATGCGGCCGCCCACCGTCCCTACTGGGAGGCGATCACGTCGGTGCAGAAGCGCCTGGGTGGCCCCGCAGAGGCGGACCCTGCGACCGAGACCGCGATCCTCGCCTGGCAGCGCTATGTGATCGAAGCGCGCACCGCCTTTCTCGATTGCCATGCCGGAGCGCTCTACGACCGGCTGACCGACGGGAAGCGTCGCTTCGTCCGGGTCGAACCGCTGTTCGACGCCGCCGCGGACGCGGTACCGGGCCTCGCCCCCACCCCCCCCGACCGGGCAGCGGAGGAACATCTGCGACAGGGCCAGAAGAGCGGGCTGGAGCTCGCCCACGGCGCCGTCCTGAGCAAGTTCATGGCGATCCCCGAGGTCGGCAAGCACATGGTCCATTCGATGCTGCTGCCGCTGCCGGGCTCAGCCGAGGCACTGGAGAAATTCAAGCGGGACGGAAAGATCGACTTCGGCAAGGCGTCGGTCGAGCGCCGGGGCGCGGCCGCCGTCGTGACGCTCAAGAATCCCGACAGCCTGAACGCCGAGGACAACTCGACCAACGTCCCGTTCGAGACCGCGGTCGACGTGGCGATCCAGGATCCGGAGACGAAGATCTGCATCCTCCGCGGCGGCTATGTCTCTCACCCGAAGCATGCCGGGACGCGCCG
>CAYGKX010000055.1:14138-14494 GCA_964350225.1 uncultured Rhodospirillaceae bacterium
AGCGGGATCAACCTGACACACCTTTATTGGGGCAAGATCCACTTCCTCTGGTACGTCACCCGCGACATGGGCATCACGAACAAGATGCTGCGCGGCGTCGCCCATCCCGACCGCGACCCGGACGAAATGGCGGGCGGCACCACCGAGAAGCTGTGGGTGGACGTGCTCGAGGGCTTCGCCATCGGCGGCGGCTGTCAGCTTCTGCTGGTCAGCGACTATGTCCTCGCGACCGACAATTCCTACATGACGTTGCCGGCACGGAAGGAAGGGATCATCCCGGGGATGGCCAACCTGCGCCTGCCCCGCTTCATCGGCGACCGGCTGTCGCGGCAGGCGATCATGTACGACCGCCGCAT
>CAYGKX010000056.1:0-1157 GCA_964350225.1 uncultured Rhodospirillaceae bacterium
ACCCACGGCCCGGAGGCGATCGAGCCGTTGATCGCCGCGGGGCAGCGCGCCTTCGGCGAGAACCGCGTGCAGGAAGCGCAGGGCAAGTGGCCGGACCTCAAGGCGCGCCATCCGGGCATCGTCCTGCATCTCATCGGATCCCTCCAGTCCAACAAGGCGGACGACGCGGTCGCGCTGTTCGACGTGATCGAAACCGTGGATCGGCCGAAGATCGCCCGCGCGCTGTCCGCCGCGATGGAGAAAGCTGGCCGGCGGCTGCCCGTCTTTCTCCAGGTGAACACGGGAGAGGAGCCGCAGAAGGGCGGGGTCGCGCCGCAGGACGTCGATGCCCTCCTCGCCTTCTGTCGGACGGAGGCGGGTCTCGATGTTCGCGGCCTCATGTGCATTCCACCCGCGGCGGAACATCCGGCCCCCCATTTCGCCCTGCTCGTGGAAATGGCCCGGCGTCTCGGCCTGCCCGATGTCAGCATGGGCATGAGCGGCGACTACGAGATCGCGGTGCGCCTCGGCGCAACCCATGTACGGGTGGGCACCGCCCTCTTTGGCCCGCGCAACGTGATATAACCCACACTCCGGTCCCTCACGGGACCGTGAACGGGCACGCGGGGCTTGACGCTGCCCGTCTCTCAGGCACATTGCAAACCAACTGACCGAATCCTGCGGTCGTGAAGAGAGAGGCGGAACTTGGGGAGCCAAGCGCAACCGGGGAAACGCGTCCTGATCGTCGACGACGACGAAGACCTGCGCCCCGCACTGGTCGAACAATTGCGGCTGCACGAAGAATTCGAAACCTTCGAGGCCGACAGCGCCGCGGCGGCCCTCGCCATGGCGAAGGAAGAACGTTTCGACGCCATGCTGCTCGATGTCGGCCTGCCCGACATGGACGGCCGCGAACTGTGCCGCCTTCTGCGCCGCAACGGCGTGAAATGCCCGATCATCATGCTGACGGGTGCGGACAGCGACGCGGATACGATCCTCGGGCTCGATGCCGGCGCCAACGATTATGTGACGAAGCCCTTCCGCCTCGGCGTCCTGCTCGCCCGTCTCCGTGCTCATCTGCGCCAGCACGAAACCAGCGAGGACGCGGTCTTCACGATCGGCCGCTACACGTTTCAGCCCAGCGCGAAGCTGCTGATCGGCAACGAAAAGAACGACAA
>CAYGKX010000056.1:1167-1491 GCA_964350225.1 uncultured Rhodospirillaceae bacterium
GCTCGAGACGCATGTCTATCGTCTGCGTCAGAAGATCGAAGCGAATCCGTCGAAGGCGGAGATTCTCGTGACGGAGCCGGGCGGCTACCGGCTGGCTCCGTGATCTCGCGCCGACCTGTGCAAATGGGCACGTTCCGGCGTGCCCGCGAACCGCGAGAGGGCTGACCGTGGCCAAGGCTCCGCCGACAGAGGCGCCGGAATTCTCGCTCCGTTTCTGGGGCGTACGCGGCACCATCGCCTGCCCGGGGCCGGACTATATCCGCTACGGCGGCAATACCTCCTGTATCGAGGTGTGCTGCGGCGACCGCCAGATGGTGCTCGATG
>CAYGKX010000056.1:1501-14461 GCA_964350225.1 uncultured Rhodospirillaceae bacterium
CCGCAGCTTAAATTCGAAGTGCGCGACACCGGCATTGGAATCGCCGACGACAACCAAGAAGAGCTGTTTAGCCCCTTCAAGCAAGCCGACAGCCGCGTGTCGCGCGAATTCGGTGGCACCGGCCTGCGCGGGCTCGGGACGCAGCTCCTCGGCAACGGACCGGTCGATATCGACCTGCTGCTGACCCATACGCATCTCGATCATCTGGCCGGGATGCCCTTCTTCCTCCCCTTTTTCAAGCCGAACAATCGCATCCGTCTGTGGGCCGGCCATCTGCTGGGCACGGATGCGACCCTGCATGGCGCGCTCAAGCGAATGATGGGGGCGCCGCTTTTCCCGGTGCCGTTCGACGCGCTCGCCGCGGATATCGATTTCACGGAATTCGTCTGCGGCGAGACGCTGCATTTCGGCAACGACATCGTCGCCCGCACGGCGCCCCTGAACCACCCAAACGGCGCGACCGGATACCGCATCGAATATGGCGGCAAGTCGGCCTGCTACATCACCGACACCGAACATGTCGAAGGCCGGCTCGACGAAAATATCCTGCGGCTGATCGACGGCACCGACATCTTCATCTACGACGCGACCTATACCGACGAAGAATATCCGAAATATCGCGGCTGGGGCCATTCGACCTGGGAAGAGGGCGTCCGCCTCGCGGAGAAGGCCGGGGTCGGCCAGTATGTCATCTTCCACCACGCCCCTGAGCATACCGACGACATCATGGACCAGATCTCCGACGCCGCCCGCCGGGTCATGCCGACCGCGACCGTGGCGCGGGAAGGGATGATCCTACGGCCGTAGGGCCGGCGACATCTCAAGCATTTAATCGTGGGACGTGGCTGGATCCCCTCCACCTTCCCAAGGGGGAGGGTTAGGGAGGGGGATTGCCCGCGTCCGAACGCCGCTTCAGCAAGGCGTGCTCGATCAGCGCGACAACGCCGTCCACATTCTCTAGAACGTCGCTGTTCCAAACGCGCAAGACCTGGCAACCACGCTTCTCAAGGTGGGCTGTCCGGTTGCTGTCACGGGCGATTGTCATTGGGTGTCCGCCCCCATCGACCTCGATAATCAACCTGGCTTCGGCGCAGTAGAAGTCGGCAACATACGGGCCAATCGGATGCTGGCGACGGAAATAAGCGCCATGCAGTTGCCTGCGCCTCAGTCGCGTCCACAGTCTGTCTTCGGCAATTGTGCTTCGTCGGCGTAGAGCCTTGGCAACTCCGGTCTTCTTCTTGGCAGAAATCGGGACCAAGCTTCGGCAATCCCCCTCTCCAACTCTCCCCCTTGGGAAGGGGGAGAGGGCAAACAGGATATGCCATTATGCGTATTGAATAAAAATATTCTACTTATACGGGTCCGCCGCGTCTCGAAGCCCATCGCCGAGGAAGTTGAACGCCAGCACGGTGATGATCACGGGGACGACCGGCAACATCAGCCAGGGATAAAGCGCCACAACATTGATGTTCTGCGCCTCGGATAGCAGCACGCCCCAGCTGGTGATGGGCGGGCGGAGGCCGAGGCCGAGGAAGGACAGGGCCGTCTCGCCCAGGATCATGGTCGGAATCGAGAGTGTCGCCGAGGCGATCAGATGGCTCATGAAGCTGGGCAGCAGGTGCCGGCCGATGATGCGTTTCGGTTTGGCGCCCATAAGCTGGGCGGCGGTCGCGAAATCCTCCTCGCGCAGGGCCAGCAGTTTCGATCTGACCGCGCGGGCGAGGCCGGTCCAGTCGAGCAGTCCCAGGATGATCGTGATGCCGAAATAGACGAGAAGCGGGCTCCACGTCACCGGCAGCGCGGCGGACAGCGCCATCCAGAGCGGCAGCACGGGGAAGGAGCGCATCACCTCGATCACCCGCTGGACGACATTGTCGACCCAGCCGCCGTAATAGCCGGCGAGCCCGCCGATCACGATGCCCAGGAGGAAACTGATCGCGACGCCGATGATGCCGATGGTGAGCGATATGCGCGCGCCGACAATGATGCGGGACAGCATGTCCCGCCCCATCCTGTCCGTACCCAGAAGGAACAGGGTCCCGCCCGGCGCCGCGCACATGAAATGCACGTTCATCGGGATCAGGCCCCAGAGATGGTAGTCCTCGCCCTTGCAAAAGAAACGGATGGGATAGGGCTTCGACGTGTCGGTGGTGTAGGTCCGGCGCAGGGTCTCGCGGTCGAGCGAATAATTCAGGCGATAGGTGAACGGACCGACGAATTCGCCCTTGTGGAAGAAGCGTACCTGCTGCGGCGGGGCGTAGATGTGGTCCGTATGGCGCGCGTTCATGTTGTAGGGCGCCAGGAACTCGCTCACGAAGATCGAGAGATACATGAGCAGCAGGACGAGGCCGGAGATGACCGCGAGCTTGTGTCTCTTCAGCTTCCACCACATCAGCCGCCACTGGCCGGCCATGTAATAGCGCTCCTGCTCCGGCGTCATCGCCTCGATCGAATAGGGATCGAACGGCGCCGGGGAGACATAGTGCTTCATTTCCGACCGTGGGCGCGGCGGTGTCTTTTCGTCGCGGGGATCGGTCATCGGGTGGATTGCCCCTGCAGTCGGATACGCGGATCGAGGGCCGCGAGGGCCAGGTCGGACACCAGGACCCCGAGCACGGTGAGGAAGGCGAGGAACATCAGGAAGGAACCGGCCAGGTACATGTCCTGGCTCAACAGCGCTTCGTACAGCATCTTGCCGGTCGTCGGCAGGTTCAGGACGACCGACACGATGACCGCGCCGGAAATGACCTGGGGCAGAAGGTCGCCGATGTCGGAAATGAACGGGTTGAGCGACATCCTGAGGGGATACTTGACCAGCAGCTTGCCGGGCGGCAGGCCTTTCGCCCGGCCGGTCACGACATACTGTTTTTGAAGTTCGTCCAGCAGGTTGGCCCGCAGCCGGCGGATCATGGCCGCGGTGCCGGAGGTCCCGATGACGATGACCGGGATCCACAAATGCTCCAGCACCGACATGAACTTGCCCCAGCTCCAGGGTGCGCCGATGTATTTGTCGTCCATCAGCCCGCCGATTTCGGTGCCGAACCACACGTTGGCGAAATAGACCAGCACCAGGGCGAGCAGGAAGTTCGGTGTCGCGAGGCCGAGAAAGCCCAGGAAGGTCAGGCCGTGGTCGCCCCAGCTATATTGGTGGGTCGCCGAATAGACGCCGATCGGGAAAGCGACGATCCAGGTGAAGAGGATCGTCGCGATCGATACGATGAAGGACAGCCACAGGCGGTCTCCGACGACCTGGGTGACCGGCAGTTCATATTCGAACGAATAGCCGAAGTCGCCCTGAAGCATGCCCCAGACCCAATCGACATACTGCACGAGGAAGGGCTGATCGAGGCCGTATTCCTTGCGCAGCTCCGCGACCCGGGCCATGTCGGCCGGCTCGCCCAGGGCGCGCAGTTCCTCGATCATGGTCGTCAGGTAGTCCCCCGGCGGCAGCTGGATCACCACGAACGTGATGAAGCTGATCGCGATCAGGGTCGGGATCATGATGAGGAATCGGTGGGCGAGATAACGCAGCATGGTCGCGGCCGGCCGCCCTATTTCTGATCGTGGCGCGCGGGGCGCGGCCCCGGCGGTGGCGGTGGCGGGCGATCGAACCAGAAGGTGTCCATCCGGTAGAGGCCGAAATGGGCGCCGGGGTTATAGGCGTAGATGCCGTCCTTCGGGACGTTGCGCAGCCGGTTGTTGACGACGACGGGCTGCAGGACGCCGCCGACGATCCCGATCGTGAAGACCTGGTCCGCATAGATCTGCAGGATGCGCTCCCAGGCGGCGCGCTGGGCCTCGCGGGTTTCGGCCTGCTGCCAATCGTGACCCAGCCTGACCAGTTCCATCACCTTCGGCAGGGTCGGCTTCTCGCCGCGCTGGCCTTTGCTTTCATAGAACATGCCCCATTGCGGCCATTGCAGCTGGTACTCGTTGTTCGGCACCAGTTCGCTCTGCGGCAACTCGGCACGCAGGTTGCCATAGTCGAGCCCGGTCCACATCGATACCTGGGTCATCCCGGCATAGATGCGGCGGCGGAAGACCTCCCGCCGGGTGGTCTTGGGGAACAGCTTGACGCCGATCTTCTTCCAGCTGTCCTGGATCAGGCGCATGACGTCGGTATATTCCGTGCCCTCCGCCGTCGCCTCGACGATGATTTCCAGCCGCTCGCCGTTGGGCAGCAGGCGGAAACCCTCGCTGTCGCGTTTGGTCAGGCCGATCTCGTCCAAGAGACGGTTCGCCTCCTTCGGGTCGAAATAGGACCAGGCGCGCCGGTATTCCTTCTTGAAGAGCGGACTGCGCGGCAGGACCGTGTTCGCGCCCTCCGAGGCGAGGCCGTAATACATGACCTCGTTTATCTCGTGCCGGTCGATGCCCAGCGACAACGCCCGCCGGAACCGGACGTCGCGGAACAGCTTCCGCCAGATCGGGTTGCTGTTGTTCAGATTGGGATAGAGCGCGATATGGGCGCCGGTCGCGGTCTGCCACTGATGGACCTTGTAGCCGTGCTGCTTCGCGCCGCGCTTGAGGAAGGTGAAGTCGTCGAAACGGAGGTAACGCGCCTGCAGGTCGCTCTCCCCCGCGCCTGTCTTCGCCGGGATGATCTTGCTGTCGGCGATGATCATGATGACCCGGTCGATATAGGGAAGCTGATGCCCCTTGTTGTCGACGCGGTGGAAATAGGGGTTCCGCTCGAAGACGAAGCGCTGCGCCGGACTATGTGTCTTGTTCAGCCAGGGCTGGAGGACGGGCAGGTCCGGGTTCTCGAAGCGGAACTGGCGGGCCTTCTTGCGATGCCGCCGGGCCCATTCGTTGGGGCTCTTCTTGGCCCATTTCTGGAGGTTCTTCTTCTTCGCGTATTTGACGTGATACTTCTTCAGATAATGCCGCGGCATATAGATATAGGTGGGATAGGCGGCGGCCAGCGCAGGCAGGAAATAGGGGTTCTGCTTGTCCCACTCATAGCGGACGGTCGTCTTGTCCGGGAAGGTCACCCGGGGTGGCTTGCCATCGACCAGAAGGGCCTGGGGCAGACCGAAGGGAGACAGTTTGCTGTTATTGGCGACATCCTCCCACCAGTAGCGAAAGTCGTCGGAGGTGAAAGGCTTGCCATCGGACCAGCGGTGCCCCTTGCGCAGGCGGAAGGTGAAGATCCGCCCGTCCTCGACCTCCACCTTCTCGGCAATGTCCGGAACGATGTCGTACTTCTCGTTATAGACGACCACCCGCGCATAACCGTAGACGGTCATGATGCGCGTGTCCTTGGTGCGCGCCATGAGAATGCGCATGTCGCCGCCATAGCGGCCGACCCGCTTGCCCGGCACGGACAGGTCGGTGACCAGCGGTGTCTCGGGAAGGCGCTTGGCGATCGGCGGCAGTTTGCCCTCCTCAACCGGCTTCCGGAACATCGGAACCGCGACATAGTCCGCCGCCGACACGGGTGTGGCCGCGCCGAGCGTGAGCAACAGCGCCGCGGGCAACGACAGGGCGGGGCCCGTCTTGCATCTCATGCCACTTTCTCCATCGTCGCCGGATCGCCGGTCAGCCGGACGAAATGGCCATCGCCCAGGTCGTGCAGCCGGTCTGCCCGCCCGTCGTCGATGCGGTAGGGCTCCGGCCAGGCCGCCGGGTCCGAGGCCTTGCCCTCCATGAGGGCGCCGAGGTCGAGCCGCTTGCCGGGGTCGGGTTCCGGCACAGCGGCAAGCAACGCCTTGGTGTAGGGGTGGGCCGGGGCCTTGAACAGCGCCTCCCGCGGCGCCAGCTCGACGATCCGCCCGGCGCACATGACGGCGATCCGGTCAGCCATGTAGTCGACGACCGCCAGATTGTGTGAAACGAAGAGATAGGTCAGCCCCAGCTTTTCCTGCAGGTCCTTCAGAAGGTTCAGGATCTGCGCCTGGATCGAAACGTCGAGGGCGGAGACCGGCTCGTCGCAGATCAGCAGTTCGGGACGCAGCGCGAGGGCCCGGGCGATGCCGATGCGCTGCCGCTGACCGCCGGAGAAGGAATGCGGATAGCGGTTGAGGAAACGCGGGTCGAGCCCGACGAGCCTCAGGAGTTCCGCGACCGTTTCCCGACGCTCCGCCTTGGTGCCGACATTATGGATCAGAAGCGGCTCGTTGATGATGTCGAAGACCGTCATCCGCGGGTTCAGGGAGCTGAAGGGGTCCTGGAAAATGAACTGGACCCGGCGGCGATAGTCGGTCAGCGCGTCGCCCTTGAGGGACAGGACATCGACCCGATCCGAGCCCTGGCCGAAATGGATCGTGCCCGTATCGGGCGACAGCGCGCGCATGATGATCTTGCTGAGGGTCGTCTTGCCGCAGCCGCTCTCGCCGACCAGGCCGAGGCATTCGCCCCGCCGCACGTCGAAGGTGACGTCGTTGACGGCATGGACCAGGCTCTCCTGGCCGTGGCCGATCAGGCCCGAATTCCGGATGCGGAAGGTCTTCCGGATTCCCCCGATCTCCAGAAGCGGCTTGCCTACCTGGGCGGCGGACGGGTCGACCCGGGGCTTCAGCATGTGGCCGGTCTCGGCCTTGATCTCGCGCAGCGGGACCAGTCGTTCGCCCGGCTCCATGTCGAAGCGGGGCACCGCGTGCATCAGCGCTTTCAGATAGGGGTGGCGCGGGCGCCGGAAGATTTCCCAGGTCTGGCCGCTCTCCATGACCTCGCCGTGATACATGACCACGACCTGCTCGGCCACATTGGCGACGACGCCCAGATCGTGGGTGATCATCAGCATTGCCATGCCGAGCTCGGCCTGCAGATCCTTGATGAGCTTCAGGATCTGGGCCTGGATCGTGACGTCCAGCGCGGTCGTCGGCTCGTCGGCGATGAGAAGCGCC
The DNA here is from genome assembly GCA_964350225.1 of uncultured Rhodospirillaceae bacterium. Lineage (GTDB taxonomy): Bacteria > Pseudomonadota > Alphaproteobacteria > Bin65 > Bin65 > CAYGKX01. Next base: position 8,350 of record CAYGKX010000056.1, read on the forward strand.
GGCCGGCAGACGAGTGCCATCGCGATCATGGCCCGCTGGCGCAGGCCGCCCGACAGCTCGAAGGGATATGTCTTGAGGGCGCGACGCGGTTCCGGGAAGCCGACGAGGCCCAGCATCTCCGCCGTGATCCGCTTGCATTCGGACCGGCTGACATCCCGGTGAAGGCGCAGCGCCTCTCCCACCTGGTCGCCCACCGTGTGAAGCGGCGAAAGCGACGTCATCGGTTCCTGGAAGATGATCGAGATCCGCCCGCCGCGGATCGCGCGCATCTGCCGGCTGTCGGGCTTGAGCGTCAGGAGGTCGATTTCCTCGCCGTTCTTCGCCGGGTCGCGAAACAGGATGCGGCCCTTCGGCACAACCGCGATCTGCGGCAGGATTCGCATGATCGACTGGGAGACGACGGTCTTGCCGGAGCCGGATTCGCCAACCAGCGCCACGCTTCCGCCTTCCGGAATCGTGAACGATACGCCTTTCACGGCGTCGACGATCCCGCCATGCAGGCGAAAGCCTACATGCAGGTCCTCAACGGACAGCAAGTCGTTCATGGACGACCGCGCTTCCTTCCCGTCCCCAAAGTCCCCTCAATCTTCCGGACCGGCAGGTCCTACGGTCTCCCCTTGCGGGCGCCCGAGGTCTTGCCCCAGCGCGGCGAAATTACCAGCGGTCGTTCCCTTGACCGATATCCCGTTGTCACGGATCGCCGCGGCGGTCGCGGCGATGACGGCGTCGAAACCGTCGAGGGTCGAGTCCAGTTTGAACCGCGTCCCGGCACCTGCGAGCGTCAGCTGCATCCATCCCCTGGACCGGTCGCGCCGGGTCGAGAAATAGCGTAGCGAAACGCGCCGCAGATCGCGCCAGGCCAGGCTTGTTGTCCTTGTTACCGGGCCCAGCGCATTTGAGCGCCGAATACCCTCCACCGTCAAATCATAATGGGTACCCATCCTTACCCATGTGTGAATCAGGAAGGCGACAAAGACGATCGCGATGGGGCCGAAAACATATTGTCCATAGCTCCCGGTATCGGCGATGAGGAAACCGCCCCCGGTCAGGAAAAGCCCGATACCCGCCCGGATGTAGTCCTGACGCAGCGAGCCGCGATCGAAGCGCATCCCGTTCATGTGCCCGGCCCCGTCATGAAAAGGTCGGCGGGCGACAGCCATCGGGCGGCCGGGTGGGCGGAGAGGCTGTCGATCAATGCCGCCAGAAAGGCCCAGACCGCGTCGTCATGTACCAGGTGATGCGTGAGAATCCCGGTTGGCTCGTCCGGGTCGGGTACTTCGCGGCGCCGGCGGGCTGCCAGGTGATCGGCAATTCGGCGGGCGGCCACGGCGGCGCCCGGAAATCCGCGCGGCTTCCAGTCCAGCACGTCCGCATGGGTGTTCGCCTCGATCAGACCGGCCACCGGCCGGGCCCGCCTGCGCGGTGTGAAGGCGGAGAGACCGGCATAGCCGAGTTCCGGCAGCATCGGCACCAGGTAGGGCGCGATCCGGTTCCAGGGCGGGACGAGGACGGGCAGCGCGCGGCTGCCAAACAGATCCTCCATCCGCTGACGGCCCATCGCCAGCTCCGCGATGACATGGTCGGCCCGGCGATGGGGGCCCAGCTCGACCTTCTTCTCGCCATCGGGTGCATGGTTGCGGTGGGCATAGCCGTGCTGGAGCGCTGCGATCCCCGACGTCGCGCCAACCCGCGCCGCCAGCGACGCCGTTGCCGCCATCGGCACGGCCGCAAGGCCGAGGGGAACTTCATGGGCCCCCTGGATCGAGAGGAGCCGCTCCAGCGCGGGGGTCGCATCGGCCGCATCGTCGTCGCGCCACCACAACGTCGCCTCCCGGCCGTCCGCGGCCCAGGCGTCCAGTTCGTCGATCAGCGGCTGAAGGGCTTTGTCGTCGGTCATCGCCGGCGGTTGGGTCGGTTGGCGTCACGCGGCGCGCGCCGGCAACAGCCGCCCCAGCAGGCGGATTGTCTCGGCGGCACCGTCCAACCGAGGTGTCGTCCCTGTCGGGCGCAAGGTCAAGGCCCGATCGACGGCGGCGGCGAGGCGCTCCGGGTCCAGCGCCGCCTCCGGAACCAAGACGGCCCGGCCCAGGGCGGCCATCCGCTCGGCGCGGAGGCTCTGTTCGGTCTCGTTGTTCGCGGCGAAGGGGACAAGGACCGCGGGGGTGCCGGTCGACAGGAGGTCGACAACCGTATTGTAGCCGGCCTGGGATACGGAAGCCGTGGCGCCGGCCAGGAGCGTCCTGAAATCGGGGCGGGCGCGTTCAACGGTCAGGTTGCCCGGGGCCCTTGCGACCAGCGCCTCGAAGGTCTGGACCGGGACGCCATGGCCGACCAGAAGGTGCCAGCGGCGGCGCGGCTCGGCGCGCGCCGCGGCCGTCGCCGTATCAGCCAGCGCCGCGCCGACGGCCCCGCCCCCGGCCGACACGACGACGGGCCCCGCCCGGTCGGCGACGGCGGGAACGGCGGGTCCCGATACATATCCGGTATAGTCGACGCGATCCGCGATGGCGGCCGCCGGGCGGAAACTGGCCTCGAGCCGGACGAGCGCCGGGTCGCCATGAACCAGCACCCGGTCGTAGGTTTGGTTGACGATGTCGGCGCACTCGGCCTCCCGGTCCGGACGGCGGGCGACGAGGATGTCGCGGAGCGAGGCGACGATCGCCGGCCGGGGGGAGCGAGCCGCCGCGCTTTCCAGCAAGGGATCCAGCTCAAATCGCAACTGGCGGCGGCCGAAGGGATAATGCTCGGTCATCAGGATGTCCGGTGCGAACTGGCCGAACAGGTCAAGCAACATGTCCCGACGCTGTCGCCGAAAGCGCTCGTCGACGGGGCCGCCGGTCATGTCGACCAGCGCGCTGAAGGCGGGGTCCGCCGCCTTCACGGCGGGCAACTGAACGAAATCGGCGCCGCCCGTATCGAGATCCGGCAGTGGCGGCCCACCCGACACGAGCACGACCCGCCAGCCCGCCGCTGCTCCTTCCCGGGCGACCGCCGCCGCGCGCATCAGATGTCCGATGCCCAGCAGATGCTGGACCCAGATCATCAGCCGTGGCGGCTCTCCGTCCGGGCGCGGCGCTTCACCCATCGCTGCGCAGGTCGATGTCGAGGGTCCGGACGGTCAGGGCACCGTCGGCCGCGAGATCGTAAAGATGGGCGGAGCCATGGCCGCGGTGATAGGGCGGATCTGTCTTCATGTCCCAGCCGGTGGCGAGCGAATAGGCCGCACGAAGGACACCCGCGTGGGTCACCGCGACCAGCGGCCGGCGGGCCGGCGCGACCTCGGGGAGCCACTCCGCCAGGCGGGTCCGGACCTGGCGCGGGGACTCGCCGCCGGGTGGGGTGAGGTCCAGGCCGCGGGCCTCGTTCCGGGTCAGCTCCTCGCCCAGTTCCCGGCGCAGATCCTTCAGGCTGCGCCCTTCCCATTCGCCCCAGTTGGCTTCCATCAACCGAGGCTCCGACCGACTGGTCGGCGCTCCCAGAAGGCGGGCCGTTTCGCGCGCCCGACCGAGCGGACTGCTGATCCAGTCGAAGCTGGCGAAGCCGGTGGGGACCCGCCAGGCGGCGACGGCGGCGCGCCCCTCCGCGCTCAGCGGCACGTCGGATTGACCCTGAATCAATCCCGTCGCATTCCACTCTGTCGGTCCGTGCCGGATGAAGGCGATCTGAGTCATGGTTGTGTCATGCGTCGTTGTTCAGCAGTTTTTCGATAATTCGTTCCAAAACGGTCGAGGCCGCCGCAATGTCGTGCAGGCTACTCCGGGACCGCGCACCGACCGCCAGTTTCGACCGCTCGGACGGGTCGCCGATCAATGCCGCCACCGCGCGACCGAACGCCGCCGCATCGCCCACCGGTTCGACCCGCCCGGAATGTCCATTTTCCACAAGAAGTCCAAGAGAACCGCCGTCTCCAACCACCGCGGGGGTCCCCGTACACTGGGCTTCTAAAACCGCCATTCCAATTGCTTCGCCGATCCCTGGCCAGACGAAAATGTCAGCACCGGCATAGAGTCTCGGCAGATCGCCGACCGCTCGGTCGCCTAGAAGCCGGACCTTGTCGCCGAAGCCGGCGAACGCGGTCTCGACCTCTGCCCGGGCCGGACCGTCGCCGACGAGAACGAGGGACCAGCCCTCTTGCGGGACCGTTCGGAGCGCGTCGGCGAGCAACCGGTAGGAAGACAATTTGTCCCCCCTCCGCATCATGGCAACCGCCAGAAGGATCGCCGACCGCTCGTTCAGGTCATATTCGGCGACCAGATTTCGCCGGGCAGACGATCGGTCGGCGGCCGCTTGCCGAAAGGGGGCGGTGTCGAGGAACGGAAGGAGGTCCGTGATTGCTGTCCGATCGGTCAGGATTGGCAGGACGCAGCCTCGGTCGATCGGGTTCAGGAAGACGACATGGTCCGCGCGGGCCAGGGCGGCGGCGACCGCACGATGCCCGGTGTCCCAGGGCCCGCCGGCGCGCTTCGGCGCATAGGACGCTTCCGCGACGACATAGGGAATGTCGAGGGTCGACGCGATCGCGGGGCCCAGATGATCGGGAGCCTTGTGATAGAGGTGGTAAGTGAACCACAGGTCGGGCCGCCAGTCCCCCGCCCGATACCGGTCCGTCAGCCGCCGCGCCTCGGCCGCGCCCTCCTCCGCGATCGTCGCCTGCCGCTGCGCCGACCCGTCGCCCTCGTAGCTCCGGAAGGCCGAGGCGACCCGGACGTCGTGTCCCGCCATTCCAAGTGCGTCGATGAACAGCCGGGCGATGCGCCGGTCGCCGGAGGGGACGGGATGGTCCGGGGGTTTCAGCGGGGCATAGAAGGCGATGCGGGCCATGGCTTCGACCGGCGGTTCCGAGCCGTCAGGCGGCGAGGCGCGACGCGGGCACGCCGAACCGCCGGGCCAGGTCGTGGATCCCCGCCTCATGGGAGAAGTCGCGCCGGACCCGCGCCTGCCCGGCGGAACCGAGCCGGTCGCGCAGTTCCGGGTCGGCGATCAATTCGGTCAGCGCGCCCGCGAGGGCATCGGGATCGCCCGCCGCCACCAGCCGCCCGGTCCGGCCGTCCTCGATCAGCTCCGGGATCCCGGAAATGTCGGTCGACAGACAGGCAAGTCCCTGGCTTTGCGCCTCCATCAGGACGTTGGGCAGGCCGTCCCGGTCGCCGTCACCGGCGATCCGGCTCGGCAGCACGAAAAGGTCGGCCGCGCGATAGGCCGCCAGGACGGCTTCCTGGGCCTGGGGCCCCCGCCAGTCGATCCGATCGGCGAGCCCCAGCGCCGCCGCCCGGGACTTGAGCTCGGTCGTGAGCGCTCCGCCGCCGATATGGGTCCAGTGCCAGGCGAGGTTGGATGGTAGCCGGGCCAGGGCGTCCAGCAGGATGTCGAAGCCCTTCTTCTCGACCGCCCGGCCCACCGAGAGAAGCCGCACGGGCAGTCCGCCCGCCCGCTCCCCTCCGGACCCGTCCCCGATTCCCTCCCCGGCCTCTTTCCCGCCCTCTTGCCTGGCCGGGGCGCCTTCGCCCTCTGCCTCTCCCGCCGGCCAAACGGTCCACACCCCGAAACGGTTCCCCCATCGAAACGGTTCCCTGATGAAGACGCTCCTGCTCGGCACCCTGCTCGTCGTCCTGGCACTCGGCCTCGTACTCTGGCTCTACCGGGGAGCACAGGTCTTCGTCCTGCAGCGGGGCGACTACGCCGCGACGCACTACGACCAGAGCCAGGCCGGTCGTGATCGGCTGCACCGAGCCGAACAGCTCGCGCAGCGGGTCGGCTGGACGCTGTCGGATGGATCGCGGCAGAACGCGTTCTATCTGGCCTCCCGCAACGGGGCGGCGCTGATCTATCTCCACGGCTCGCCGGGCAACGCGCTCGGCGCCCTCGACGAGGCGGTCGTCTTCGCAGAAGCGGGCTACGGAGTGCTGCTCGTGGATCTGCCGGGATACGGCGCGAGCGAGGGCGATCGGACCTGGGACGCGCGGTTCGTCGAGAGCGTCTCGAGAGCCATCGACTTCGCGGCGTCGCGGCCCGAGGTCGACCCGGCCCGGATCGGAGGCTTGGGCTACTCGAATGGCGGCTGCTTGGTTCGTGCCTGGCGGATGTCGAACAGCAACTCATAATGCGCCGACAG
>CAYGKX010000057.1:0-370 GCA_964350225.1 uncultured Rhodospirillaceae bacterium
ATTAAGGAGCTTGTCCGGTGCCGTTGCGTCCTTGCCTGTGCGGCAGCCGCAGCGTCGGCTGTCGCCAACAGCGGCCAGAATGACGGGCGGCCGACGGACCCGCGCACCTGCCTGATCCTCGCCCTTTATCACGAGGCCGGGTACGAGACGGTCAAGACGATCGAAAAACACGCCTACACGATCATCTGGCGCGTACGACGCGACGACTATCCCAACACCATCTGCAAGGTCATTTTCCAGAAAGGCGCCTTCCAGCCCTTCCATAACGGCGTGCCGCCGATGAAGGATGCGAAGATCCGTGCGAAGGTGGCGCGGGTCGCGGATCGCGTCCTGGCCAAGGCCTTTCCAGACAGCTTCGGCGGTGCGAAAT
>CAYGKX010000057.1:464-10797 GCA_964350225.1 uncultured Rhodospirillaceae bacterium
ACCTTCATACAGGGACGTGCATTGCCCGGCGCGCCGATCTGATGCCCGCCATCATGCCGGTCGCCACTCACTTCGCCGTCGCCGACTGTTATTTCGTCGGCAAGAGCGGGTACGACTATGTGCGGAACAAACGGGGCGAGTGCGTGCCGCGCTGGTCCCTCCGCATGGTCCGGGTGACCGACGCTCCCTGTTCGCTGATCTCCGGACGGCCCTGCCGCATCGTTTTCTGGCGACCCCGCTGATCTGTCCCTGCGGCACGGCAAGCTGTGCCAGCGAGGCTTACCTGACGCGGCCTGCGGCGCCGACCGCCGTCCTCACCTCCTCGCGAACAGGCCCGTCAAGGCCCCCATCCGCCAGGGTCGTCGTCCAGTGCGGCGGCGGGTTGCGGCCCCGAGAGTGGCGCCAGTCGATCTCTTCGAGAAACGACGCGGCCGCCGCCGGCAACCGGTCCGGCACCGCGTGCCCCGCCATCTCCGCCCAGACACCCGTCCAGCAGCGACCGACGGCATAGGGGTTGTAGCCTCCGCCGCCGAGTACCAGTAACCGCGGCGCCATCCCCCGCAGGGCCCGCGTCGTTCGCCAGTGGCTTCGGTTCGACAGCTCGAGCTTGCTCATCGGGTCGTCGGCCAGCGCGTCGGCGCCGCACTGGACCATGATGGCCTGGGGCGCGAAGCCGTCGATCAACGGCAGTATCCCCGCCTCCAGCACATATTCGAATTCGCTGTCGTTAAGCCCGCGCGGCATCGCGAAATTGAAGGTATTCGCCGCCGGATCGCTGGTGTGCCCGGTGAAGGGCCAGCGCTCCCGTTCGTGCACCGACAGGATCATCACCCGTGGGTCGGCCCCCAGCGCCATCTCCACGCCGTCGCAATGGTGGGCGTCGATGTCGAGATAAGCGATCCGTTCCAGCCCCTGGTCGAGGAAAGCAAGCAGGCCCAGAACCGGATCGTTGAAATAGCAGAAGCCGCTCGCCCGATCCCGCTGGCCATGATGGGTGCCGCCGGCCGGGCTGTAGACGACCCCGCCGTCGCGGAGAAGGTCCACTGCCGCGAGAGTTGCGCCGCACGCGGTCGCAGGGCGCCGGAAGATCTCGCCGAACACCGGGTTGCCGTTGACCCCGATATTGTGCCGTTGCTTGTCCTCGTCGGTTGCGCGCTGGGCCGCCTCGCAGCGCTGGACCGCGGCGATGTAGTCCGGGTCGTGAAAGCGGGCGAGTTGCTCCGGCGTCGCGACGGGACACTCGATATACTGCTCCGCCTCCAGCCAGCCGAGCGCCCGCACGAGATCGACGACCAGGGACACGCGCGGGATCGCCAGGGGATGCTTCCCGCCGAAGCGCGACGCGCGATAGATTTCGTTTGCGATGAACCAGGGACGGTCGGCCATGGGCGAGAGCTAGCCCCACGGACGGTTCCGTTCAAGCGTCCCCGCGCGGCAGGCACCGCTCCCCCTTGTCTTTTTGTCGCAAAGCCGTCACATAAGGCGTCAGACACTGGGGGGAGCCAATAACGGCTGAGAGGTTCCCGACCGCAACACGGCGGTTCGGCACGACCCCTGGAACCTGATCCGGGTAATTCCGGCGAAGGGATCAGTGGATTGACCGACCAGACGCCCCTCAACCCGACCGACGGACCCGCCCCCACCGTCAAGATCAGAGCGCCCGGGCTCGATTTCGACGGCGTCCCGCTGTTCGAGAACCTCTCCCTTACCCTCGCGGCCGGACGCTGGACCTGCCTTCTCGGCCCCTCCGGTGTCGGAAAGACCACCCTCCTCCGCCTCGTCGCGGGCCTTGCCGCCCCCTGGCCGGCCAGGTCGCCTATATGGCGCAGCAGGACCTGTTGCTTCCCTGGCTCTCGGCCCTGGAAAATGTCGGGCTCGGTGCGCGACTGCGAGGCACGCGCCCTGAAACGGGCCGGGCGGCGGAGCTACTCGGCCGGGTCGGCCTTGCCGGCGAGGCGACGAAACGCCCGGCGGCCCTGTCCGGCGGTCAGCGCCAGCGGGTCGCCCTCGCCCGTACCTTGATGGAGGACGCGCCGGTCGTCCTGATGGACGAGCCCTTCGCGGCGCTCGACGCGATCACGCGCCACGACCTTCAGGCCGCCGCCCGGTCGCTCCTGAAAGGCCGAACCGTCCTTTTCGTGACCCACGATCCATTCGAGGCCCTGCGGCTGGGAGACACGATCCATGTCATGGCCGGCCGACCGGCCAGCCTCGGCACGCCGATCGAGCCATCCGGCGAGGCGCCGCGCGACATCCACGATCCTGATATTGTCGCCCTGCACAGCGAGATCATGGACCGGCTCTCCCGGGCCAAGGCGCGGGAGGCCGCCTGATGCGCTTCCTGCGTCCCATCGTCATCCTCCTCGGCATCGTCGCCGTCTGGCAGGCTGTCATCTGGGCGACGGGCGTCGAACGCTTCATCCTGCCCAGCCCCGCCGACGTCGCCCGATCGCTTTACGCCGACGCCGGGTATCTGGCCGAGAATGCCGCCGTCACCCTGGCCGAAATCGTTATCGGCCTCGGCCTCGGCATCCTTCTCGGCTGCTGGACCGCGCTGGGCATGGCCGCGTCGCGCGGGCTGCGCGACTGGATGCTCCCGGTTCTCGTGGCGAGCCAGGCCATCCCCGTCTTCGCCCTCGCCCCGATCCTCGTCCTCTGGTTCGGCTTCGGCCTGTGGCCCAAGATCGTCATGGCGACCCTCATCATCTATTTTCCCGTCACTGCCGCCTTCTTCGACGGGCTGCGCCGGACAGAATCCGGCTGGCTCGACCTCGCCCGGACCATGGGCGGCTCCCGCTGGCGCACCCTGCGCCATGTCCGCCTGCCCGCCGCCTTGCCGTCGCTCGCGTCGGGAATCCGGGTCGCCACGGCCGTCGCGCCCATCGGCGCCGTCGTCGGCGAATGGGTCGGCGCGAGCGCGGGGCTCGGTCACGTCATGGTCCAGTCGAAGGCCCAGGCGGAGGAGCCGCGCATGTTCGCAGCGCTTTTCCTCCTGGCCGTCATTGCGGTCGCCCTCTATGTCGCGGCCGACCGCTTGCTCCGCGCGCTCGTTCCCTGGCAGCGCGAAACCAACCCCAACGAGGATTAAACTTCAATGCGAAGGCTGACCGCCAGAATATTGTTTTGTCTAACGATTACCGCCTCCGCTCCGACATTGGCGGCAGATCCGTTCACGGTGCTCCTCGACTGGCATGTGAACCCGGACCATGGCCCGATCTTCGTCGCCAAGGAACGCGGGTATTTCAAGGATGCAGGCCTCGATGTGCGCCTCGTCGCCCCGTCGGACCCGAACGACCCGCCGCGCCTCGTCGCCGCCAAGCGGGGTGACATCGCCGTTTCCTACCAGCCGCAGCTGCACATCATGACAAGCAAGGGCATGCCGCTGATCCGTGTCGGCACCCTGGTCGCGACCCCGCTTACCTCGCTGGTCGTCCTGCGGGATGGACCGATCAGGAAGATCGCCGATCTCAAGGGCAAGAAGATCGGCTACTCCGTCGGCGGCTTCGAAACCGCGGTCCTCGGCGCGATGTTGAAAGCCCACGGGTTGACCCTGAAGGACGTCACTCTCGTGAATGTCAATTTCGCCCTGTCGCCGTCACTCATGGCCGGCCGGGTCGGCGCGGTGATCGGCGCCTACCGGAATTTCGAACTCAATCAGATGGACATCAACAAGCGTCCGGGGCGCGCCTTCTTTCCGGAAGAGCACGGCGGTCCGCCCTATGACGAATTGATCTATGTCGCCCATCGGGATCGCGCGGCGGATCCGAAGGTGAAAGCCTTCATCGGCGCCGTCGAGCGCGGCGTCCAGTATCTGGTCAATTACCCCGAGGCGAGCTGGAAGCTTTTTATGAAGGGAAGGGAAAAGCAGCTCGACAACGAGCTCAACCGCCGTGCCTGGCGCGATACCCTCCCCCGTTTCGCCCTGCGCCCGGCCGCGCTGGACCGCGGCCGCTACGAACGGTTTGCCGCGTTTATGAAAGCGCAAGGAGTGATCGTGAATATGCCCCCCCTCGATACATTTGCCGTGGAATTGAAATGACGACTTCAGACAGCACATTGCTTCACACAGACGCGCTGCGGGCGGCCAACATCGACGCCTGGCACGCCGCGACCGGGCACCGTTTCGTCAAGGAACTGGCCGACGACACGATCGCGGAGGCCACCTTTCGCCAGTATCTGATGCAGGATTATGCCTTCATCGGAACCTTGGTGGAGCTCGTCGCCTACGCGATCGCGAAGGCGCCGACCATGCAGTCAAAGCGGCGCCTGGCCGCGTTCCTTGCCGCCGTCACGGGCGATGAAACGAACTATTTCGAGCGGGCGCTGACAGCGGTCGGCGCCCCCGGCGCCTTCCAGACACCGCCACCGCTGAACGACGTCACGGAGACGTTCCGCTCCCTGATGATCGAGACCGCCAGCAACGGTTCCTATGCGGAGATCCTGTCCATCCTGGTACCGGCGGAATGGATTTACCAGACATGGGCCGCCGAGGTCCGGGCCGCCGGCAAGAAGCCCTCACGCTTCTATCTCGAGGAATGGATCGAGCTTCATGCCAATCCGGGTTTCGATGCCTTTGTCGGCTGGATCCGGGAGGAATTGGACCGGGAACTGGCAGTGGGACCCGCCACCCAGTCGCGCGCGACCTCGCTTTTCGCGAAAACTGTCCGGTTGGAGGTCGAATTTTTCGATGCCGTCTACGAATCGGCGTCAGATTCTTGAATCGCGGGCGGACCGACACTAATGTCCCGCACAAGCTCGCGTTCAGCCGGGCATCGTCAATCCGCGCGGACCGGCTCTCATAGGCAGCCCCGCGCGCCAACCTGAGGGACAGGGGAACAGGGTGCTGCGCGCCGTCAGCCTCTTCATCGTGTTGTTTGCCGTCTGGCTTCTGCTGTCCGGCCACTACACGCCCATGCTCATCGGCCTGGGCGTGATTTCCTGTGCGGCCGCGGTCCTGATCGCGCGGCGCATGGATATTGTCGACCGCGAGGGACATCCGGTGCATCTCGGGCTGCGCGCGCCGCTTTACTGGGCGTGGCTCGGATGGGAGATCGTGAAGAGCAACATCTTCGTGATGGGCCGAATTCTGTCGCCGGCATTGACAATCAGCCCGACAGTCGTGCGTGTAACGACCCATCAGCAAAGCGACCTCGGCGTCGTCACCTATGCCAATTCCATCACCCTGACGCCGGGAACCGTGTCCATGCGGGTCGAGAAGGACGAGATCGAAGTGCACGCACTGACGGCGGAACTGGCCGAGGATCTTGCCGGTGGGTCGATGGATCTGAAGGTCGTCCGCGTCGAGGGGTCGGGTGTCGGATCGGGCGGCGGCACCGAAGCGACCGATAAATCGAACGGCACGTCGAACTGATGTTTACTGCCGCCGCCATCGGTGTCCTTATCTCGATGCTGCTCGCACTTCTGCGAGCGCTCGTGGGACCGACGATCTACGACCGCATCCTCGCGGTGAATACCTTCGGCACCCTGACGGTGCTCGCCATTGCCGTCGTCGGGTATCTGATGGGCCGACCAGACTTCCTCGACATCGCCATCGTCTATGCACTGATCAACTTCGTCGGCACGATCGCCGTGCTGAAGTTTCTGCGCTATGGCGACCTGGGATCGGCGACGACTGAAGAGGACGCCGACATCTGATGGAGGAGATCTGGGGTCATATCGTCTTCTTCGTCAGCTGGGCGCTGCTGCTTGGCGGCGCGATCGTCTGCGTCATCGGTGCCGCCGGGCTGATCCGATTTCCAGACGTCTACACCCGCATGCATGCGGCGGGGGTCGTCGACACCGGCGGCGCGGCGCTCATACTGCTCGGCCTGATGGTGCAGGAAGGCCTTACCCTCGTGACCTTCAAGCTGGCCATCATCCTGTTCTTCCTGCTCTTTACCGGTCCGACTGCGACCTATGCGCTGGCGCGGAGCGCCTCGAGTTCCGGGCTGCAGCCCTGGACCGGCCATTACGGCGCCGCGGGGGGCAAGCGATGAGCGCGGAACTCGTCAACATCATCCTGCTTGCCTTCCTCGCCGTCACCGCGGTGGGCATCGTGCGGCTGCGCAACCTGTTCGCCGTCGTCATGCTCGCGAGCATCTACAGCCTGCTGACAGCCGCCATCTTCGTCGTCCTCGACGCGGTCGACGTTTCCTTCACCGAGGCCGCGGTGGGGGCCGGCATCACGACCGTCCTGTTCCTCGGCACCCTGATCCTGACCGACCGGGAGGAGAAGGCGCCTGCCCGGGGACTGGCGATCGCGCCGCTTCTGCTGGTTCTGATCACCGGCGGGGTGCTGATCTACGCGACCTTCGACCCCGATCTTCCGCCATTCGGCAGCCCGATTTCCCCTGCGCAAGTGCATGTGGCACCGGAGTATCTCGAAGACACGGTGCGCCAGGAGGGGAAGGACGGTCCCACGAAGGTCAAGATTCCCAACGTCGTGACCACCGTACTGGCAAGCTATCGCGGGTATGACACGCTGGGCGAGACGGTCGTGATCTTCACGGCGGGCATTGCGGTGCTCATCCTGCTGGGTGTCGCGGGGCGTCGCCGCCGCGACCCGCGGCGCGACGAGGACGAGAAGGGCGACAATGGGGGGATGGCATGAAGCATCATCTCGTCCCACGCGTCATCGCGAAGCTTCTCGCCCCGTTCATCATCGTCTTCGCTCTCTACGTCCAGTTCCACGGGGACTACGGGCCGGGGGGCGGCTTCCAGGCCGGCGTGATCTTCGCTGTCGCCTTCATTCTCTACGCGCTGATCTTCGGCCTCGAGAATGCGCGCCGCGCCGCGCCGCCAGTTGCGATCCGCACCCTGATCGCGTTGGGCGTGTTGATCTATGCGGGCACCGGGATTGCAAGCATGCTGCTCGGCGGGCGTTTCCTGGACTATTCGGTCCTGGCGAGCGATCCGGCCGACGGACAGCATTACGGCATCCTGCTGGTCGAGTTCGGCGTCGGCGTGACCGTGGCCTCGGTCATGATCGGCATCTTCTTCCTCTTCGGCGGCCGCGGCCGGCGCAGCGAAGACGAAACGGACTGAGGGCCGGCGGATGGACCTTTTCCTCGACCGGGCGCTTGGCCTGTATAACTACTGGATCGTCATTATCCTGATGATGGCCGGGTTCTACATCGTCCTGTCCCGGCCCAACCTGATCAAGAAGCTGATCGGGCTGAACATTTTCCAGACTTCGGTCTTCATTCTCTACATATCCATCGGCAAGGTATCGGGCGGAACCGCGCCCATCCTCGTCGAGGGGACGAAGGTCTATTCCAACCCCCTGCCCCACGTCCTGATCCTGACCGCGATTGTGGTCGGCGTGGCGACGACCGCCCTGGGCCTCGCCCTGGTCGTCCGTATCAAGGAAAGCTACGGCTCCATCGAAGACGACGAAATCAACCGGATGGACGAAGAGTGATGTTCGCCCATCTGCCGGTCCTGCAGGTTCTCCTGCCGCTGGTCGCGGCCCCTGTCTGCGTGCTCGTGCGCCGCAGCCGGGCCGCCTGGGCGATCGCCACCCTGGCGACCTGGGGTGCCTTCGCCGTCTCGATCCTGCTTCTCGTCCAGGTGATGGAAGGCGGCACGGTGCGTTATCTCCTGGGCGCCTGGCTCGCGCCCTGGGGCATCGAATATGTCGTCGACAAGCTGAACGCCTTCATCCTGCTGATCGTCTGCGGGATCGGCGCCGTGACTCTGCCCTTCGCGCTGAAGAGCGTGGACCAGGAAGTCGACGAACGACGGCACTATCTCTTCTACGCCCTGTTCCTTCTGGTCCTTGCCGGCCTGCTCGGCATTACGATCACCGGCGACGCATTCAACATCTTCGTCTTCCTGGAGGTGTCGTCCCTGTCGTCCTACGCCCTGATCAGCCTGGGCAAGAACCGGAAGGCACTGCACGCGGCCTACCAGTATCTGATCATGGGCACGATCGGTGCGACCTTCTACCTGATCGGCGTCGGCCTCCTCTACATGATGACCGGCACCCTCAACATGGCCGACCTGGCGGACAAGATCGCGCCGATCTGGGATTCGCGGGTCGTCCTCACCGCCTTTGCCTTCATCGTCGTCGGCGTCAGCCTGAAGCTGGCGCTCTTCCCGCTGCATCTATGGCTGCCCAACGCCTACGCCTACGCGCCGTCGGCGGTGACGGTGTTTCTCGCCGGCACAGCGACGAAGGTGTCGCTTTATGTGCTCCTGCGCGTCATCTACTCGATTTTCGGGGCAACGGTCGTCTTCGAGAATCTGCGACTCGGCATCGCGCTTCTTGTTCTCGCCATCGCCGGCATCGTGATCTGCTCGCTCGTCTCGATCTACCAGCGGAACGTCAAACGCCTCCTCGCCTTCTCCAGCGTCGCGCAGATCGGATACATGATCCTGGGCATCTCGCTCGGGACCGTCATCGGGCTTCAGGCCGGACTGCTCCACGTCTTCAACCACGCCATCATCAAGGCCGGGCTCTTCATGGCCCTTGGTTGTGTCGTCTATCGCATCGGCTCGGCGCGTCTCACCGACATGAAGGGCATCGGCCGGCAGATGCCGTGGACGATGGCAGCCTTTTCGCTCTGCGGCATCAGCCTGATCGGCGTCCCCTTCACCGCGGGTTTCGTCAGCAAGTGGTACCTGATCCTGGCGGCCCTCGAACGGGGCTGGTGGCCGGTCGCCGCTTTGATCGTCCTGACCTCGCTCCTCGCCGTCATCTATGTCTGGCGGGTGATCGAGGTCGCCTATTTCCAACCGGCGGAGAAACGGCCGGCGACGATGCCGCCGATCCGCGAAGCGCCTCTCTGGCTGCTGGTCCCGACATGGGTTCTCGTCGTCGCAAACGTCTATTTCGGCCTTGAAACGTCTGTCAGTGTCGATGTCGCCGGGGCAGCGGCGAAGATGCTGATGGGAGGCGGCGGATGAGCGGCGAGACCCTCCTGATCCTCGCCTTCGCGATCCCGGCGGTCGGCACGCTCCTGATCGGCATGTCGGACGGCAAGCCGAACCAGCGGGAGACGGTCACCATCGTGACCTCTCTCTCGCTCCTCGCCGTCGTTGTCGGGCTCGCCATCCGGGTCTTCGCGGGCGAGACGGTGGAACTGAACATCGTCGACACGATTCCCGGTGTGCCGCTCGCGATGAAGATCGACCCGCTGGGCATGCTTTTCGGGCTGATCGCGTCCTTCCTGTGGATCGTGAATTCGATCTACTCGATCGGCTACATGCGTGGAAACAAGGAGTCCTACCAGACCCGCTTTTACATGTGTTTCGCGGTAGCGATCTTCTCCACCCTCGGCATCGCCTTTTCCGCCAACCTGTTCACGCTGTTCATCTTTTACGAACTCCTGACTTTGTCGACCTACCCGCTGGTCACCCATAACGGGAAACCGGAAGCGGTGCGCGCGGGCCGGATCTATCTCGGCATCCTCCTGACGACGTCGATCTGCTTCCTCCTCTCGGGGATCATCACGACCTATGCCGTGACCGGCACCGTCGACTTCCGCGTCGGCGGCGTGATGACCGGTAAGGTGCCGGAGTGGCTGGGCGGGGTTCTCTTGTTCCTGTTCATGTACGGCATCGGCAAGGCCGCCCTGATGCCGATCCATTTCTGGCTGCCGGCGGCGATGGTCGCCCCGACGCCGGTCAGCGCTCTCCTCCACGCGGTCGCCGTCGTGAAGGCGGGTGTTTTCACCGTCGTGAAGGTCATCGTCTACACCTTCGGCATCGACTTTCTCGCGGACCTGCCTTGGACCCAGTTCCTGGTCTATGTCTCCGGCGCGACCATCCTGATCGCCTCGCTCGTCGCCCTCCGGGCCGACAATCTCAAGCGGCGGCTTGCCTACTCGACGGTCAGCCAGCTTTCCTATGTCGTTATGGCGGCGGCGCTGATGACCCCGCTCGCGATCATGGGCGCCGCGATCCACATCGCCGCCCACGCCTTCGGGAAGATCACGCTCTTCTTCGCCGCCGGCTCCATCTACACCGCCGCCCACAAGACCGAGGTGTCGCAGCTCGACGGCATCGGCCGGCGGCAGCCCTGGACCATGGTCGCCTTCGCCATCGGCGCCCTGTCGATGATCGGCCTGCCGCCCACCGCCGGCTTCCTGTCGAAATGGTACATGCTGTCGGGCGCCCTCTTCGTGGAGAACTGGTTCGCGATCGTCGTCATCGTGCTCTCGACCCTCCTGAACGCCGGCTATTTCCTGCCCATCGTCTATCGCGCCTTCTTCCGGCCGCCGCCGGAAGGCGACGGGGAGCACGCACATGGCGAGGCGCCCCTGCCGATCGTCCTTGCGCTGACCATCACGGCGTCGGGCACGGTGGTCCTGTTCTTTTTCCCCGAGTTCCC